>DASVHD010000035.1:155000-355375 GCA_036382775.1 bacterium
CGGAGAGCACACGATCAGTTATCCGATAACCAAGGCGATCCACTCGGTCAAGGGCCGGTTCTCGGTCATCCATTTTGACGCCCATGCCGACCTCCGTGACGAATTTTCTGGCGAGAAGGTATGCCATGCCTGCGCGATCCGGCGGGTGAGCGATGTCGTCGGTTTCAAAAACATTTACCAGTTCGGGATCCGTTCCGGCACTGAAGAAGAATTTAAAATGCATAAGAACCTTTTCAAATTCGACGTTTACAAACCATTGAAAAAGATCATGGCGAAGATAAAAGATCCGATCTACCTGACGATCGATGTCGACGTCGTGGATCCATCGGAGCTGTCCGCGGTGGCGACGCCCGAGCCCGGCGGGATCTCCTTCCGTGAGCTCGTTGATTCACTATTGCTTCTCAAAAGCAAAAAGATCATCGGCGCCGATATCGTCGAATACAATCCCCTGTCCGCCTCGCCCTGGGCATCAGGGTCCCTGGTCGCGGATATTTTAAGGGAATTGCTTTTAATAGTATAATCGGCATCAGGCCGTAAACAGCATGAACGATGACAACAGGTGCTGGGCTGACCGCATCATCAGAAAAACCGATCCCACCTATAAGATCCGCGCCGATGTTTATAAAGATCTAATACTCTCGTATCTAGCGCCGCGAAAAGTCTGGATAGACATCGGCTGCGGCGACAATTCAATGATCATGGATCTGGGTCACTATACCGGGTTAGCGATCGGTACTGATGTTAAACAGCATACCCAACTCGTCTGCACTCCGTTCGTTTGCGCGGATCTATTCGACTTGCCTTTCGCCTTGGGCAGCGCGGACCTTGTCACGCTGCGCTTTGTTATAGAACACATTCAGAACGTTCCGAAAGGAATCGCGGAAGCAGAACGGATCTTGAAACCTGGAGGGCATGTTCTGATCATAACCACGAACATCCTGAACCCTTTCATATTTTTTGCTCGCCTCGTTCCTTTCAGGTATAAGAAAAAGATGATAAGGTCAATGTACGACGCCGACATATCCAATATCCAGCCGACCGGCAACTGGCTCAATCCATACCAGATGTTGAAACGCAATACCGGCGGTCTTGAGTTGACCCATTTTGATTTTGTCCAGGACGCGAATTGCGCGCGCAAATGGCTATTCCTGCTTTTTTATTCATGGCACTTGCTTACTAAATGGAGCAATTTGAAACTGCTCAGGACCTGCGTGGTCGGAGTGCTGAAGAAAAAAGTCATTATTAATTGACTTTCGCCCATAGACAGATATAATTACGCGCATGAAAATACAGCCATGCCGTATTCTTGTAACCGGTGCCGCCGGTTTCATCGGCGCCAAGGTCTGCGAATTTTTACTAACCCAGCCTCATCTAGTCAGCAACGCTCTAAACGATACTAACGCTCAAAACGCTATTAACGTAATCGGCCTCGACAACCTCAACGACTACTATGACGTCCGGCTGAAGAACTGGCGGTTGCAGCAGTTAAAAAATATTCGTCCCATTCGCTCTCATTCGTCCCAATTCGCCTTCCACAAGATCGACATCGAGAATTACGCATCCCTGCGCAAGTTATTCCAGCACTATAGCAGCGTTTCCCACACGAAGCGTGCTTCTTTTTCATCCCGGCATCCCCGCTTCTCTGCACCCTTTCATGCTGTAATCAATCTTGCTGCCCGCGCCGGCGTCCGCTACAGCCTGGAAAATCCATTTATTTACTACACGACCAATATCCTGGGCAATCTGAACCTTCTTGAACTCTGCCGTGAATTTGGCGTCAACAAATATGTCTTTTCATCCTCGTCATCTTTGTATGCAGGTCAGAAAATGCCCTTCAAGGAAACATTGCCGGTGAACGAACCCATATCTCCCTATGCCGCATCAAAAAAATCCGCCGAGGTAACATGCTTCACATATCACAAATTATTCAACATCGATGTTACCATTCTCCGGTACTTTACTGTTTATGGTCCTGCGTCCAGGCCGGATATGAGTCCGTTGAGATTTATTTCCTGGGTGCATCAGGGCAAACCGATCACCATTTATGGCGATGGCAATCAGTCGCGGGACTTTACTTATATCGATGACATTGCCCGGGGCACGATACGGGCGCTAAAACGATTAAATTTCGAAATAATCAACCTTGGATGCGACGAACCGATTAAACTCATCGATTTTTTGCGTATCATTGAAGAAAAAATGAACAAACTGACACATCCCGAGCTTTATCGAGGAGTCAAATCAATAAAACCAAAGAAACTAAAAATCGTTTATCAACCATCTCATCCCGCCGATATGCAGGCAACCTGGGCCGATATCAAAAAAGCCAGGCGTCTGCTGGATTGGAAACCAAAAGTTAAGATCGACCAGGGCATCCAGAATTCTGTGGACTGGTTTTTCAAAAATCGTGGATGGATTACAAAGATAAAAATTTAACCGGATCTGTCTGACAGTTCCCTGACAATATCCATGTGTATTTCGTTTTCCGCAGACAGTCTTTTCAATGCTTGTTCACGCGTCAATATCCCTTCCCGCACCATCTTGGCGTAAAAATCGTCCTTTTCGGTTATCCCCATGGTCTTGGTGTAAAAATAATCTTTCAGGTGCCCGATCTTGCAGTCGAAACGCCAGGTGGACCTGAGTTCATGAGGATAATCCCAGCCGAGCTCACTAGCAATGCGTGACAAGACTTCTTTTTCATCCCATCTAATATAATGGAACAGGTCGATCCGTTCAATGTGTCCACCGTATAACCTTGAACCGATCGAATATTGATTCGCGAACAAGTAGCCCTTGACCAGAACCGGCAGGTATTGCGGCTTAAGGTACAAATAATTCTTGAGCGCTTCCCTGATAAGCCCGGTGAGATTCTTTGAATATGATTTCTCAAGGTCCGTGGATTCTGAGACACCAAGCAGTTCTTTCTTGAATGACGTGTATTCGTACGGGTTGCCACCGTTAACGATCAAGTTGATGTCGTGTCTTTTCGCGATCTCCAGTATCTTTTTCCAGATGATCTTGCATCCGATGCACATCATCGGCACCATGGCCGGTGATGGATTCTTTTGCCAGGCGCGTAAATTGTTCTTAAAACATGATTTATGGATATTACTCATGAACTTGAACTTAATAAGGCCAACGTTCAAAGCCTTCACCATGTTCCGGATATTTTTCCTGGCCTGCTCGTCTGTGTAGGGATTTTCGTAATTAAGAGCTAGGACTTTCATGCCGTAGTCTTTGGCTAATTTCAAAAGTGTGAAAGCGCTGTCCCGACCGCCACTGACGTTGACGATGCATTCGTATTTCTTGTTGGGATCGCGGTGCTTGTCCAGGATCTTTTTAAACCGTGCTTCGCCCTTATACTCGAATTTCTTGTAGTCTCGACAATAATCGCATACTCCTGCCTCATCAAACCTTATCCCCGGCATGGTCTGGGGCAGAACGCATTTACTGCATCGCTTGATAGTATCCACTACTTTTTTCTTTCCTAAATTAATATCGCCTATCAAGCGAGACCTTCCATTTACCCTTACCCTTAAGTTTGAATGATAAGAGCCCTAGGTTGTTGGTAGTAAATGTGTCGCTTTTTTCAGGATTATCACCTTTTTTTCGCACGACATCATATTTAGCATTTGGTACCAAGTTGCAGACCACGTTCAGCAATGAATCGGTCACCGAAACTTCGTATCTACCGCTGGGCGTATTATCTCGCGTTCCGAACAAGACCACTGCATCGCCTTTTTCATTGGTTAATTTCGCGCCCTTGAAATTGACCGCGGATATCGGCAAGATATTTGCGGTTTCTTCTATATCAAAGACCGCAAACCCGGTCACCACTCTAACTGTATCTGCCAATGGGTTTAACTTTACATTAATTCTCTGCAAGGTTCGACCGTTTCTGTTTTCAATATAACTATCTTTGGTCAATATCTGCACACTGCCGCTCACTTCTTCAGGATAGACCATATAACCTAAAAGGTTAGGACCATTCGGATAGGCAATCATGATTTTATGACTGTTTTCTACGATATTCGGCGCAACCCAGGAATGCATGCGCCAGTGCAGAGAATCTATGTTTGACTGACGTAGTGCATAGTCATAAACCGCGAAACTGCCCAGATTATTGAAAAATATAATTTCCCTTTGCCATGGTTTAAGTCGGTTGTAACTCCAATCAATGCTTTTAAAACAGGTTATTCCCTGTTTAGCATCATATGACCAAACCATTGAATCTGGTTGCCGCAAGGCATAGGGGTTTGTTTCGTAATCGTCCAGAACATTGTGGTATATCCGTTCCCGCTGCTCGCTCCGGCGGGCATAACCAACATCCGCGATCAGCCACCTGCCCTTACCGCCAAAAATGAACGAATTCTGCTCCCGGTGACAATGGCTATTGGGTTCCGGGGGGCCGCTTTTGAAAGCCAATAAATAGTCATCGTCATTCCAGCCGGTCCGGGCGATCAGCCAGCCGATGCTGGCAAAACATTCGCTCAGTGGATAGGTGTCGGGGAAATTATCCGGGCTGGCGCTGCGCTGTTTTGGATCAGCCCATAGGAAAAAACGAAATTCCTTCCGTTTGTTCATATCCTTGCGCCGGCTCACCCACCATTGGTATACTTCATTATTATCATGATTGGCGATATAACAGGTCGCGGGGTTCCACAGGCCAGCATATTTATCATAATCACTGAAACTTACATCACAGTTCGGTCCGGAGCCGGTGTTATCAGCCTTATACTGCTCGGCACCGGGCAGCATGGAATATATTTGCCATCTTGGCAGGTTGGATAAGAACATATTGCTGCCCATGTAATTATTGATCGTGCCATCGGCGATCAAGAACGATATCAAATGGCGTGCCGCATATAACCCATATGATAGCCCCTCGTTGAAACCACCGTCACCACCTAGCGCATCAGAGTGTTTTAGCAGCGTATCGATCTTTGCGCGGGCGGTTGCTAATTCGGCACGGAGGCTTGCCATGTCATCCAAAGCAAGGCATGCCATGCCCATGCCTCCGCCCAGCATTATAGCCCGGCCATTGGCATAGGTCAGAGGCGGCTCATTCTCTTGAGCGTACGGATAGTACAGCGCTTGCAGATGAATTTGGCTGATGCCCAGGGTGATCATTGTATTCTGGATGCTCATTTTCTCATAATTGGACAGATCATTGAAGAGCCAGTCATATGCCAAGGCCATGCCGTGAAGCATTTCGCCAGTACACAGCTGCGCGTATCTTACATTTTTGCCAACCCGGTTAGTCTGGTCTGTGAAAGCCGTCCAGTTGGCTAGAGAAACCAGGAACTTTTTAACGTGCACTTTATACTCCTTGTTATTATTTATCAGCCCCACCAATGCGACATTGATCAAACGGTTGATGATCTGACGCATCGGGTTCAGCCAGTAGTCCAGGAAAGCATCCGCATTGTGCAGGGGTAGTTGTTCATAGGGGTAGTTAATGACCGTGTCCTTTTGCCGGGTACTGTCGATCGGCCATGGGAAACGTATGTTGTCGCTTTTATTATAATCAGCAGCTGAATTCTGCAGCGTATCCCACAAGTCCGCATAACTAATATTTAATCCGCTCCTTGTTTCATTGCCTCGCTTATTTCGAAGCGTTTTCAAACCCGACTTATTGAACAACAACCGCGGGTGAACGCCTTTCGGCACAGTGGAGATAATGATATCGTCGTAAAAAATATCGCCGCACGCCGAAGACTCTGCCTCAGACGCGCCTAATAGGATCGTATTGCTCACCTTACTCGGATTTATTGGATAATACGAACCAATAAGATCGCCATTTATATAAAGATCATCAATGTTATTGTGCCGATATATTTGTATTTTATACCAGCAGTCGGTTGATCTTAGTCCGGCAACATTGAGATGGAAACCCTTTGCGTCTTTAAGTAGGAATTTTAGTTTCCCGCCCGATTCATGAAGATATAGTGCGATGTCGGTCTGTTTGATTGTCCCTTGATAAGTGAAATATTTGAAACAACACAACGGAAAGGAATCAAATGCATTGTAGTCGCCAGGTATCCACATATAGAATTCTATCATGTATTCTAATGATTTATTGATGAACGTCTTGCTGGCGCCGGCGCTGGAATGATTATCGGCGTCTTTTATGTGCAGACTCGCAATACCATGACTTTGCGCCTGGTAAGGATCTGCACCTTCGGCTTCAGTATTCACAAATCCATTTCCTTTTGTATTCGTAATAAAATTTCCAGAAGCTTCACATTCTTCAAAAGTGTTTCGCAAAAGAATCGTACCGGATAATGGCAAAGCAGCAATAAAAGCGGCAAATATGATATACTTGATTTTTTCTCCTTTCATATCCTTCATCGCTTCATTATATAATATGAATTGCTGCTGTCAATGCTTTTACCTGTTTAATTACACAACTACTATATTCCCTGCGTACTTCGTTTTTATGACTTCCAAGCGACCTGTCTTGACATGCTACAAAATTCGTGTAATATTGAGCTGTGAAATCATTGGAAATGTCGCGCATAATCGATACAATCCACATTCTTGTCAGAAGGAGAAAGTTCATTGTTTATTTCGTTCTCGCGGTGGTCATCCTCACTTTGCTGATAAGTCTAATAGTACCCAATCAGTATAGAGCCATCGCCACTATCCTGCCGCCCAACCCGGAGCGGGATGCGATGATGGGGCTTATCTTTGCCAGCGTTCCCAGCGGCATTGCTGGTATCACGGGCGCCGGCGGCTTGCTGGGCGGTCCGACCGCGTCCGACCTTTACGCCAACATCATGAAAAGCCGCGTGATAATGGATAAAGTCATCGAAAAATACAAATTGAAAAAGGAGTTCAAAGCCAGAACTCTGGATGACACTTACAAATCACTTTTGAGCATTACCAATATCATCGTGACACCCGAAGGCATCATAACGGTCGCCGTAACGTACAAGAATAAGAAACTGGCAGCTGCTATCGCCAACTCGTTCGTAGAAGAACTGGACCGTTTTAATACCGAGACCGCGATGACCGCCGGCAAGAAGTACCGCTTATTCATCGAGCAGAGACTCACGGAAACGATCGATGCGATGACTAAAGCAGAGGATAGTCTCAGATCATTCCAGGAAAAACATAAGACCGTCGCCCTGGATGCCGAGATCCAAAGTGCCATTCAGACGATCGCGCAGCTGAAAAGCGAGATCATCATGAAGGAAGTGCAAAGAGGCGCCATGGCTTCAGGCTCAAGCACTTTGAACCCTTACATCGCCAACCTTGACCAGGAATTGGCACAGTTGCGGAGACAACTCTCAAAGATCGAATTCGGCGGCAAGGAAAATACCAATGAATTCGGCGCCGGGTTTTCAATGCCCTTCTCGAAACTTCCTGAATTGTCATTGGAATACGCGCGTCTGCTCAGAGACGTGAAAGTACAGGAAGCGATCTACGAACTGATGACGCAGCAATACGAGCAGGCGAAGATCATGGAATTAAAAGACACGCCGACCGTGCAATTCCTGGACCGGGCAGTTCCGCCCGAAAAGAAGAGCTTTCCCAAACGCGGTATTCTGTTGGTGACCACATTTTTTCTGAGCATCTTGGTTGCATTGTTCCTGGCCTTTATTATCGAGCGTATTGATATTTTCAGAAAAAACAATCCCACCGAATACGCTAAATGGGTTCAGGTTTATACCGTACTTAAAGGTGATCTAAAAAAACTCAAACAGCGAGTTTTTAAGAAAAAAGCTTAACCCGGGAATATTTTCCAAAACAAAAATTTATTTTCAGGATTTTCCGCTGTTAATTGCTGGTTTTAGTCGAAAAATTCTTCTTAAAGCCGATACTGCATAGGGTGTAATTATCATACTAAATCCTGCTTCCCATAAGGGCAATAGATGGAAGTGGTATCCGAAAAAACTGACGGTAAGGATGCCCAGTAAGTGTACGGATAACAGGTTGAGCACAGTGCCACGCTTAGACAAAGCCAGATTATAAATAGTATAGATGACCAGTCCTATTACCATCATAAAAATCAGCGAGCCATAAAATCCCAGGCACATATACAATGTCGTAAAAATAGTACCCGTATTATTCTTTACCGCAAACTGTGTTGCGATCGGAACAAAAAAAGGTATGGCGGGATTTACGTAATTATAATCACCGACAATAAAGTGATGTAAGTTTACCGGTACCGTAAAAACAATGTCGGGTGAAAGATAATTCTCAAAACCTTTGAGAAAATAACCCAGGGTGATTGGCCCGGCGACAACATAATCTTCAAAGGCGTTAAAAGTAAAAGATAAAAGCAGTATTGCTCGGTTGAATCCCAGGGTTGCAGTGAATCCAATAAAGTAAGCCAGAACGAAAATAGCGAATATCGCCAACCCGGCGACGATTATATTCACGGTTTTGATCTTCCGTACAATTCTGCTTTGCACCGCAAAATACAATGTCGGGAGAAGGAGGAGTATCGTACGGTACTTTACCTGATTGGCGAGCACCACGAAGATCATGAG
Source organism: bacterium (assembly GCA_036382775.1). Classification (NCBI taxonomy): domain Bacteria; species bacterium. The sequence goes on from DASVHD010000035.1 coordinate 163,499, forward strand.
GAGCAAAGATAATAGCACAAATTTGCTGTGATTCTTCAGCCAAAATGCACCCAGTAAAATGAAACTCGGGTATGCCAGAATCGTGATGTGCCCTAAAATACCTGAACGGAACGCCAATTGGAACGATTCAGTTCCAAGGGCATCGAATCCAAGAGTAATTCCAATTTTTGCAAAACTCAATAACCCGGCGGCGATCGCGACCCACACGATACCAAGTAATATAGAACGGTGATCTGTTATAAAAGTTTCAAGCTGAACATTCGTTTCTGAAATCTGTCGCCCGCGCAAAATATACCAAATTATCTGCCCTGTCAACCAGAACAATGCGACATTAAGCGCGACAAAAACAATGCTCTCGCTTGTAACCGGTTTATACTGGCGGTGCCATCCGAAACCCAGTAAAAACAAGACGACAAATAAATAGGGCCAAACGATTACATTAAATGGCGTGATAAAGGTTTTATACTGATGGCGCTCAAGAAGCGTCATCAATACAACCATCAGACAAAAAAGCGTTATTGTTAATAGCATTGAGATAATTCCTCAAAAGCCCTGTCAATATTTTCCTTAGAAACTACATCGCACGCGTTTGAATATTTAATCAAGAAACGTGCCATCTTGAGTATAGATATTACTGGATAATGGTATTTGAAATATACCAGCGGTATGATGTATAGAAAGCTCGCAAACCGCCATACATACCAGTAAGTCCGGCGATAATAATGTTTGAAGTTCACAAAGCGATTGAAATAATGTAAAAATACGGAACGCATGTTGGCAAACGCTTCTTTCCGCGTCGCTCCTATTTTATGAAAAACGACCGCCTTACGAACGCATCCCATTTTTATCCCGTGCTTTTTCATCTTCAAGCTAAGATCGTAATCTTCCTCGCCGAAAAAAAAATGATCAGACAGACCGCCAAATTTCTTGAAGATTTCAGATCTTGCCAATAGCGCGCACCCGGTTATGAAGGTGATCCCTTGCACCGAGTCGTCCGGGCATTCGCTGGCCAGCTGATCGCAGTCATAATAATGGCGATGTCCGAAAATAGTGAGCCTGCCACCTGAATTGGCTATCCTGTCGCGCTCGCCATAATGTCTTATCTGCGGGGTCACTACTCCCAAGTAAGGCTCATGCTCCATTGTATCGATAAGATATCCAAGCGCCTTTGGAGCTATGACCGTATCATTGTTTAACAGCATTATATATTTGTAACCCCGCCCGGCGGCGTAAGCAATGCCAATGTTGTTTCCGCCCGCAAATCCAAGGTTGCTTCGGTTCTCGAACAACAGGTGTTTAATACCAAACCCGTGTTTTGACAACCATTCTTTCATCTTTTTCACGGAATCGTTCATTGACCCATTGTCGATCAATAATACCGTAAAATCCTTATATTCTGATTTTTTAAGTGATTCAATGCATTCGATCGTATCCTGCCATGTATTCCAGTTGATCACCACGATGGACAACATGGATTTTGGACCGGTATTGATGCTTTTTAATGGATCAGATCTCGCGGTCATGCGTTCTTCCCCAATCTGCGTTTAACGAATGAGCACTCATCGTCGCTGAATTCACCGAAAATAAAAAGCGCTACCAGATAAATCGGGATAATGGCGATACCGGCGATCAAGAGTTTCATAAAAGATGAAATAGCGATGAATTTCAATGTTGTCAAGAAGGCCGCAACGCACAATGAAGCGATAACGATCTTACCGAGCGACCTCCACGGTATCAGCCATGGGATGTCCCGTTTCGTGCCGAAAAACACCAGCACTGGATAAAGAGTAAAGCAAACCAATGTTGTGACCGCCGCCGCGATATATCCGAACCAAGGTATGAATATCAGATTCAAAACAATCTTAACGACCGTGCAAATTATGACATAATAGAACATGATCCTGGTTTTTTCTCGGAACTCCAGCCCCTTATGTCCAAACATTGCAAAGGACCAGATCAAGATGCCAATCAAAACTATTGGCATGACCAGGTTTCCTTCCCGGTACTCCGATCCAAGAAAAACATTCGCGAACTCACGGGAAAAAACTACAATATAGGTTAAGACCGGGAATGACAGTATCAAGAAATAACGCGAGAATGATCTTATGAGCTGTTGCACGCGCACACTATTGGTGGCAATATCAGTACCTGCCTTCATGAGAATCGGGTGAGCTGCATTCAAGAGCGGCGTTGTGATCAGCGCCATTGCTGAAGCCATAAGGTTGTAATTAGAGCTGTAGATACCAACTTCCCGGCTGTCCCGGAGAATTTGGATGACGTAGCGGTCGGCAATACTCAGGAGTTCGGCACCAAGAAACCAGCCGATCATAGGAAATCCATAGAAAAAGAACTGTTGAAAGAAACTAACCAAACTTGCATTATTTTTTTTATTCGTCTCATCAATGACAAGTCGCTGTGTCGGTCGAAAGCTCGGCAGGTTTTGGTAAGTGAATAACATGGGAATGATAATGACAAAAAAAGCCGAAAAAATGCCCCACAATAAACTGTCCACGGTCCGACTGTACAATATGACGATCAATAATGGAATGAAAAATTTTAGCATCCCGTTGAGGATGGTAAAAATGCTGAAATACCATGATCTTAGGTCCGCCTGATAGAGTGTGATCAAACAATTGAACCATATTCCGGATACGATCAACAGGAATGACACAAAGAAATAGCTCTCATATGATCCTAAAACACCGCGTATAGGATAAGTTACCACGACCACCACTGCGAAAGTCATGGTTAAAAGCAAGAGCAAAGTCGTGAACTTCTCGTTAAAGAATCCGACTTGTCCATTGGCAACGTATTGCGCGCGGTATCTTAGCACCGACTGCACTATCCACTGCGAGGCAAAAGCCGTCACTATCGTGGTCGTAGTTAATACCAGGATATATTGCCCGTAGAGAGAAGGGTCGAATAACCGCGTAAAGACAGCGACGGCCAGAACTCCCAAAATACCGGGGATGATCTTTGCGGGGACGTACAACAGGGTATCTTTGGCAAGTTTCTTCATCACGGTCCGCATGGCATTGTCAAAGGGAACTCCCGCTGGTTCTTTGTTGCCCGCACTGGTTGTTTCAGAATGATCCATAAACTTGATTTGTATTATATATCCCAATATTGCTAATGTCAAGTTATCTATTGGTTACTCTCTTGAAAATCCAATGTTTTTCAGTATAATTCCTTGATTGTCATGCAAACAGATCTTCTGTCGTCCAGGTCATTTAATAATCATAAACGTATCTGTTTTTTTGCCCATGTGCATGACAAAAAAGTATTGGAATTGGTGGAATTCTACCATAACGATATCAGAATACTCACTGAACTCGGTTTCGATATTTCTATTGCCACGCGGTATCACGAGATCCCGCTGCGCTGCGATCTGTATTACTCGTGGTGGTGGGCTACCGGCATCCAGGCGTTGGCCGCGGCTCGACTTGCGGGCAAACCGATCATCATGGTCGGCAATGTGCGGTTCGATCAAGACGCGCCTTATGGATTTCCCAAGGCTTCGATTTTAAAGATGGTATGCATAAAATCCGCCTTGAGGCTAGCGACGGTTATACTTACGACTTCGCAGTATGAGAATGACATCGTGACCAGATACCGATCCCGGGATGTTCATATGGTTTATCACGGCATTGACCTCGATATATACAATCCCAATAAAGCAGGCCCCAGAGAAGAGATCCTGTTCACGATCTGCAACCTCTACCATGAAAATGCCAAACGGAAAAGGATCATTGAAACGATCGAAGCGTTCGCCCTTATCGCACAAAAGTTTCCCGCGTATAAATTGGTCATCGCGGGCGGAAGCGCCGGGATACAGGACCGGACCAAAGAAACGCTGCTGGCGCTTGTGGACCATTTAAACCTGCGGGGACGGGTGGTCTTTACCGGCTCCATTTCTCTGGTAGAAAAGATAGAGTTCTATCGCAAGGCACAGGCATTCGTTCAGCCGTCTGTATACGAAGGCTTCGGCCTGGCGATCGCCGAGGCGATGGCATGTGGAACGCCCGTGGTCGTTTGCAGATCGGGCGCGACGCCGGAAGTGGTCGGGGACGCCGGTCTTTATGTTTCCGGAACATCGCAAGATATCGCCGATGGTCTCGTCCAGCTGTTGCGCAATAAAAATTTACGGCAAGATCTGGGTACCATGGGACAAACCCGCGTCATTCAGATGTTCTCCTATGAGAACCGGAAAAAAACCCTTAAAAAAATTATTGATTCCACTTTGAAAAAGGAGCGATCATGAAACAAGTCGTGCAGGATGCGCGTAAAGGGCTTATCAAGGTGATCGATGTGCCCGTTCCGCTTCTCAAGGACAATTGCATTCTGGTCAAAAACCGGTACTCTCTAATAAGCGCCGGCACAGAAAAACTCATGCTTGAATTTGCCAGGAAATCGCTTCTCGGAAAAGCCAGAGCAAGGCCAGATCTTTTCAAACAGATTAGAGAAAAAATGAAAAGGGACGGTATCGGTTTTACGATCCAGCGCGCCATGAGGCGACTGGAAGTGCCGTCAGCCGTTGGATATAGCTGCGCCGGTGAGATTGTGGAAATCGGTAAAGGTATCTCGGGCGTAAAACCGGGCGATGGTGTCGCCTGCGCCGGTGCCGGATATGCCAATCATGCCGAATACATAACCGTGCCTAAAAATCTGTTCGTAAAAATACCTACTGGCGTCGATTATAAAGCGGCGGCCTACGCGACGGTCGGAAGCGTTGCCCTACACGGCATAAGGACCGCTGGCGTAAGCGTGAATGAAAGCGTGACCGTGATCGGCGCAGGTCTGATCGGCCAGATTACGATGCAGATCCTGAAAGCGGCCGGCTGCAGGGTAGTGGGATTTGACACGGATAAACGAAAGATCGCGTTTGCCTTGAAACATGGACTTAGTTTTGGAGCGAGTTCAGACCGTGAGATCATATCCCTTGTCGATCAATTAACTAATGGAAGGGGTCTTGATTGCGTGATCATTACGGCATCCACCACCAGTAATGAACCCGTAGAGCTTGCTGGAGAGCTGTTACGGGATCGAGGAAAAGTCGTTGTCGTCGGCTCGGTAAAAATGGATATACCGCGCAGGACATTCTACAACAAAGAACTGGATCTTATCGTCTCCAGATCGTATGGTCCGGGACGGTACGATACCGAGTTTGAAGAAAAAGGCCACGATTATCCCATGGGATACGTGCGCTGGACCGAAACACGCAACATGGAATCGGTACTCGAACTTATTAAAGACAAAAAACTTGACGTTGATATCCTTACCTCCCACATCTACAATATCGACGAAGTGGAGAAAGCCTATAAGTTAATATCCGGGAAAGGGCTCAGTTATTATGGCATCCTGCTCAAATTTGATCCCGCAGAACCGGCAAAGACCATTAGCCTCAAGCCGGAATTGCACAAACCAAGCGCCTCGGTCAGGATCGGCGTTATTGGTGCCGGCAATTTTGCCCGTGATTTTCTTCTGCCCCAGATCAGCAAGATGCGCGATATTTCGATCCACGGGGTAGCTACTGCCAAGGGCCTGAGCGCCAGGTATGTTGCTGATAAATACAGCGTTAATTATATCACCACTGATAGTAACAAGGTCCTGCATGACAAGGACATAAATACCGTTTTCATATTCACAAGACATGATACCCATGCTTCATATACCATTGAAGCCCTCAAGCATAACAAACATGTCTTTGTCGAAAAACCATTGGCAACCAGCGAAAACCAACTTCAAGAGCTTATTCAAACCTGGAAACGGTATCCACAAATGGTCATGGTTGGGTATAACCGCAGATTTTCCCCTATTATCAGATCCGTGCTTGAAAAAATGCCCAAAGGCAATCCCCAGACGGGCGTTTACCGCATCAATGCCGGAGCGATCCCATCCAGCAGCTGGGTGCATGACGAAAATGAAGGCGGGGGCCGGATCATCGGTGAAGTATGTCACTTTGTCGACCTGGCAATGTATCTCACGGCAAGCCGTCCTTCACGGGTATATTCTACGACCGCTTTATCTTATGATAATGTATCATGCGTGATCGAATTCGAGAATGGCTCGGTTTTCAACATCATTTACACAACGCTTGGGAATCCTGCTTTGCCCAAAGAGAGGATCGAGATCTACAGTCAGGGTAAGGTTGCGATCATAGATGATTTCAGGGGTTATTCAATTATAACGGGAGACCAGGGAACTATCCAGAAATCAGGTAAAACGGACAAGGGTTTTCTTCAGGAAATAATTTCTTTTATCGACGCCGTCAAGAACGGAACACCCCCGCCGATCTCTTTTGAAGATCTGGTCATTAGCACCTATACAACTTTGAAAATAATTGAATCCGCGTCGAAAAACATGCCGGTAAAGATCAATCTCACATCGCTGATAGATGTTAAATAGGATCGTTAATAACTGCCGCAAGATCCATCGGCGCGGCTTTCAGGATCTAACATGGCGGCTAATGTTGCGCTTTAAAAAGCCATCCATAGTAAAGGATCTTTGCAATCGCCTGCCACCCGATCTAACCCCCTCCACGGCCATTGTTTCTGCTGATGATTTCCTTGCAATCACGGATTTGATCAACGACGGGCAACGGAGTAGAGTTATTGAAGAAGCACAAAATATTCTCAAAGGACGCTTGAATATATATCATACGCGGGAAATACACGCCGGGCAAACGATAAACTGGCATCATGATGTCCTGACAAATATTACATGGCCCAAAGTACCCTGGCGTTCAATACGCCTAAAACAGGATCATCTGGGCAGCATCAGAAATATATGGGAACTCAACCGGCACAAACATTTTGTGGTCCTTGGAAAGGCGTATATTTATACGAACGATAAACGGTTTTTTAACGGATTCAAGGAACATTTTGAATCATGGATTCGTCAGAACCCGTATGGCATCGGTGTTAACTGGTATAGTTCACTTGAGATCGCCATGCGTGCCATATCATGGCTCTGGGTATATACTTTTTTTGGCCAAACTCCAGCCTTTGCAAAGATCCATGATCCATTTATTAACAATCTCTATATCCACGCGCAGCATATATATCATTATCGCAGTGAATTCCTCCATCCAAGCAATCATAATATTGGAGAAGCAGCGGCATTATACATGCTTTGTGCAGTTTTTCCTCAATTCGACCCAGATCGAACCTGGCGCAAAAAAGCCAGAGATATGCTCGAAAAGGAGGTTATACGCCAGACTTATACTGATGGCGGATGTAAAGAGCAGTCTTTCTCCTATATGCTTTTTGATCTGGACCTGCTGATGCAGACGCTGTTTGTAAGCGAACGCATGGGCGATGCTTTTTCTGATCATTTTGTCACCCGGATCGAAAAGATGCTAGATTGTCTGTCATTACTGGCACAACCGGGTAACAAAATACCTATGGTCGGTGATAGCGACAACGCGCGGGGACTGCCGATTATAAACAGCTGCAATTTTTGGCAGGAAGAAGACTTGTTTTGTCTGGGTGGCTTATTCTTTGACCGCAGAGATCTTTTAAGTAAAACAAAAATCTTCACAGAAAGCGCCGCCTGGCTCACTGGAGCAAGAGGATATAAAAAATACCATACTCTCAAAAAAGTTGCAACACAGAATTCTTCAACTTATTTGCTTCAGAGCGGATATTTTATCCTGCGTGACAACAGGAAACATGACATCTATGTTCTATACGACGTCGGCGAATTGGGGATCGGCAAAGTAGCGGGCCACGGTCATGATGATCTTACAAGCGTGGTGATTTCCATAAATAACAATGAATTTATAATAGACCCTGGAACTTATACCTACTCTGCGCAGGATCCCCGGCGTTCCTATTTGCGATCCACCAGCGCTCATAATACAATATTGATAGACAATACTCCAAGGATAAAACCACTTTCGAGCTTTGACTGGGATAAAACCATCAAAGGGCATGCAATACGTTATGGATTTTTGGATAAGATTGATTTTGCAGAAGCCAGCTACGATTATAAAGCGCACGTTACCCATCGGAGAAAAACAGTTCTGCAAAAACACGGGTGGATAGGTATCCAGGATCACATCGCCGGACATGGTCTTCACCAGGTCGAGTTGAATTTCCATCTTTCACCTGAGGTTATTATTGTTGACCATACCGGCAATTCGATTTTGTGCAGGAACAGACGGAATTACCTGATCCTGTATGTCTCTAACTATGATTACGCGCTTTCCGTGGTCAAGGATGAAGTCTCATACACATATGGTATTTCGATACCGTCAAAGACGATCAAACTGGCAGCGCATCGATTCCTGCCGGAGACCGTGACCACGCTTTTTGTTCCAAGTTTTGGTAAACCCAATATTATGAGTGAACAAGCACTGGATCAGGCCTTCAAAACCATCGAGACCATATGAAAATTCTTTACATCACACAATACTATCCGCCCGAGATCGGTGCGGGGTCATTCAGGGCCGAAGCCATTGTCGACGGTTTAGCGCGAAGAGGCCATGAAGTAACGGTGATAACCGAGATACCAAATTACCCGCATGGCAAGGTCTATACCGGGTTCAACAAAAGGCCATGGCAGGTCCGCAAATACAGCAATCATCAAGTTCATTATGTTTGGGTCAAGTCTGCTGTGAAGATGAATTTTATCAAGCGTATTGCGCTTTACCTGTCATTCGCATTCATGGCTATCGGCAAAGGCTTATTGTTGAAAGAAAAACATGATGTCATTTATGTAACATCTCCGCCGCTCTTTGTAGGTATTACGGCTTATGTACTGGGCAAGATCCTTCGAATACCCTATATTTTTGAAGTCAGAGATCTCTGGCCTCAGATCGCGATCGAAAGCGGCGAACTCAGCAACCCAATAGCGATCAAAATGGCGAGATGGTTAGAATCCTTTCTATATCTGCATTCACGACATATTGTAACCGTTACAAAAGGATTCAAGAGATCAATAAACCAAATGAATGTGCCGTCTTCAAAAGTTGACGTTGTTTTCAATTTTGCAAAAACGGATCAAAATATAACAACTGCAATTCCAGATAATGTGAAGTCTAATTTTAATAATAGATTTACTGTCCTTTATGCCGGGATCCTTGGTTATTTTCAGGGTATTGATGTCATCATACAGGCCGCCAATCTAGTTAAGCACCAGCCGGATATTTTGTTTATAATAGTCGGCAAGGGAACCGAAGAGCAAGCGTTAAAGAAATTAAGTACCGAGCTCCAGTTAAAAAACATTGTATGGCTGCCACCTCAACCGAACACATTAACGCATGTTCTTTTGTCAACGGCTGGTTGTTCCGTGATCCCCTTAAAAAACCTACCCAGCCTAAGAATGACCATACCTTCCAAGCTGTTCGATTATATGGGTTGTGGCTGTCCAATTATCTTATCTGCCAGCGGTGAAGCGGTCGACATGCTGAGATCATCAGGGGCCGGTGTCTGTGTTGAACCAGAAAACGCCGATCAGTTAGCCAATGCCATTTTGAATTTATATAATAACAAAAACACATGTAATGAATATTCACAAAAGGGTAAAAAAGCAGTAAACAGTATTTTCTCCAGTGAAAAGGCTATAGACACAATCAACAACATAGTGACGCGCGTGGTGATAGGTTCCTGACAACTTAGCAGGTTGACTATTCGGAAAATCTGAATATTATTTGCAAAGCCGGGGTGGCGGAATTGGCAGACGCACTAGGTTCAGGACCTAGCGCTCGCAAGGGCATAGGGGTTCAAATCCCCTCTCCGGCATAGTTACGAATAAAACGAATTTAAGCAGACGAATGATACAAATAAAACCTAATTGCGAATTATTCGAATATTAAAAAGGCGAATAACACGAATTGAAACAACCCATAGTAGACGAAAACCATATCATATATGCAGACCTATCATATAAAATAGTTATGAAAGAATTGTCATTCGTTGAATTCGCTATCATTCGTTTAACAAATTAGTAAAGCATGGCAAAATATCTGTGGCGTATCGTTTTTGCTCTACTTGTTATCTACCTTCTTTTCTATGTTGTAAATTCGATCCTGATCATTGTCTATCCTTATCAAATATCATACCCGGAAGGTTTCTTGCTGAACCAGGCGTTCACTATCGCCCAAGGCAGACCGATCTATAATGGCATCACCGATTATCCCTTTTTAGTGGCAAATTATCCTCCTGTTTACCCCTATCTCTGCGGTCTTTTCGTCAAGCTCTTCGGCGTTTCGTTCGCCTGGGGCCGGATCATCTCATTTCTCGCCATTATTGCCTGCGCTTATTTCATTTATGATATTTGCAGGAATGCCCCCCTTACCCTTTCTCCCTTACGGGACACCAATCATTATCCCCCCCACCCTAACCCTCCTCCCACAGGGACACCAAATATAATGAAAGATCCTTTTCCACGTTGCCCTCAAGGGGGGAGAAAAAAGGAGGGGGTGCAATGTTGCCACGATGAGCGAGGGATGGAAATAAATACCAACGGACACCGGCAGCGTGCTAGTCTAATTACTTCCCTGCTATTTTTGGCTTCACCATACGTGTACAATATAACTACCCAGGTCCGGGTTGACGCGTTGGCGCTTTTTTTGAGTATTTTTGGTATCTGGTTCGCGCTTAAGAATATCAATAAAAAAATCATGTACCTTTCGGCCCTGTTTTTTGCAGCCGCGCTTTTCACAAAACAAACATATGCGGCCGCCCCGATCGCATTTGCTGTTTATTTATTTTTCATAAACCGAACCCGCGGCTTTTTATTTATTGTCATGACTCTCTTATCCTATTCGGTCGTATTTTTAGTTTTTAATACCCTAACCGCTGGCGAACTATACCGAAATAACGTGCTGTATAATGCCAATCCTTATAGTTTCCTGTTCGCCATCAAAATGTACGCGTCTCTATTAAAGACGCATCTGATATTGATCACTCTTTCCATCGCTTATATGATCTTTTCACCGGTCAAAAAACACATCCTGTCGTTCTTTTCGATTTATTTCATCGTCGCGGCGCTGGTCGCGCTTTCCATCGGCAAGATCGGTTCCAATGTCAATTACTTTCTGGAACTTATCGCGGCAGGAAGCATCGTCGTTGGCTTGTGCGCTAACGAACTAATGGAAAATACCAAAACACAGCTGATCCTGCCTGCTTTGCTTATCGCACAACTGATCCTGTTCGCGCATCTCCCGTTCATCACCGGCAAAACACCATCTAAAATCGACCGCGAAACAGGACAGCGCATATCAACGATGATCCAGGCTGCTCCAGGAGATATCATTTCCGAAGACGCAGGAATTCTGATCCTGAATAACAGAAAAGTGCTTTACCAGCCGTTCGAATTTACCCAGCTTAAGAACCAGGGGCTTTGGGATCAGAGCCGGTTCGTACGGGACATCGATATTCAAAAATTTAGTCTGCTTATTCTTGGATCTGATACTCAGGGATCTTATGATGAAGAACGATTCACACCTGAAATAGTCGCGGCGATTGCGAACAGCTACATGCTGAAGGAAAAGATCGGGGATTGGTATATATATAAACCAATAAAAAATGAATAGAACTGGGATTGCTTCCCCTCCGTACCTCGGGACACCATTTATCCCTCACCCCTACCCTCTCCCTTACAAAGGGAGAGGAATAAGGTGAGGGTTGAATTTATAAGGTTGCGCACAAAGCTTGCTCGCAATGACAGAACAGAAAAACATCTTACGAGCAGGTAATTTTTTTTTCCGTTACAGAGCTGTTATTGCCGTACCGTTCTTTATCGCCCTGGTGTTACTATCCAAACGCCCTTATTCCTTGGTCGTACCTGTTGTCCTAACGCTGGTTGGTCTGGCAGTCCGGTCATGGGCTGCGGCATACGTCGGCAAAGGTTCGCGGGGCACTACGATCCTGGCCGAATACAGGATCGTCAATGGTCCATACCGGTTCTACCGGCACCCCATCTATCTCGGCAACTTACTGCTGGTGTACGGGACGGTTGTATTGTTTAATCCTGGTGTGCTGTTTTCAATACTGGTGATCTTTCTTTTTCTCGTTGAATACAGCATCATCATCAAAACCGAGGACGAGTACCTTATAAATAAAGAACCTAAAATGGTACGGTTCAGTTTCCAGAACTTAGCCCATGAACTGTCGACGCTCCTCGTCATGATCGTCATCTACTTGATCTATGTATTGAGGTTTGTGGTTTTTTCACGGATTTTACCCGTATTGACATTGTCATGTGCTCTGATATACTTTCAAAAATGAACGGTTCCTGGCAACCGAACGAAGGAAAAAAGCTCAACATCGAACTCGCAGGCGTTTTATATTCGCGCCTGCCCGTAAAAACCCACGTCATCAGCGCCGGCGACGATCTTTTCAAGATCGTCGATGAGTACGTCAAACCTCACCTGCAGGCCGGCGATATGATCTTTATCAGCGAACGCGTCGTTGCCATCACCCAGGGACGGGCTTATCCAATAAAGGATATCAAACCCTCGTGGTTAGCCAGGTTCCTGGTCAAGTTCGTCTACAAGTCACCTCACGGCATCGGTCTGGGCAGTCCCTGGACCATGGAGCTCGCCATCCGGGAAGCAGGCGCATTCATTATCCTGCTCGCCGCCATGGTCTCTGCCGTGACCAAACTTTTCGGCATCAAGGGAATGTTCTACGTGATCGCGGGCAAGCGGGTCGCCGCGATCGACGGTCCATGCGATTATACCCTGCCGCCTTACAACCAGTACGCGAAACTTGGTCCTAAAAATCCGAACAAGGTCGCCCGGTTATTGAAAGAAAAATTCGGTCATGAGGTGGTAATAATCGACGCCAACGACCTGGGGGTCGTCGTGCTGGGCAGATCCAGCAAAAATATTACGGAGCAGTTCGGCAAGAACGTTTTCCGCGATAATCCCTTAGGACAATCCAGCCAGCAAACACCGCTGTGTATCGTGAGACGAGTATCTAATAATTAGTATCTGTTTATTTTTTGGGATTTTTTTCTAATTACTAATCACTACTTACTAATTACTGTTGTTTAGTATCCCTGCAGCGCCGATTTGTCGATCTTTTCGAACTCGACTTCTTCTTCGATCCGGTCGGCGAACGAGTGCACATCGCACTTATTCTGGGGTTCGGTACCCGCGATAAAAGCTTCATCCTTGGGTTTGGGGCAGTAATCGGTGGCGATCAGACCGGATGTCTGGCAGATTTTGCACCAAACAATGTTATCCGGGATCGGGAAATCACCGGTCATAAGGGTATCGATCTGCTTCATGATATCGCCCCAGATCGGCGCGGACACGACGCCGCCCGTGGCACCCCGGTAGATGCGCTGGTTGTCGTCAAATCCGATCCAGATGCCGGCCGTGTATTTGGGCGTGAACCCGACGAACCAGGCGTCCGAGTAATTATCAGTGGTGCCGGTCTTGCCCGCAGCCGGGCCCCGGTAGTATTTCCGGACCTCGATCCCGGTCCCGTTGTCAACGACCGATCTCATCAAATTGACCATAACATAGCTGATCGGCGGCGATAGCCGGCGTTCGGATTCCGGCTCATTACGCTCGATGACCGTACCGTCCTTGTCGGTTATCCGCCTTATGAATATCGGTTCGTTCTCCACGCCCATGTTGCCGATCGTGCTGAACGCGCTGGTTAGTTCAAGCAGGGTCACGGTGCAGCTGCCCAGCGCCAGCGAAACCACGGGCAGGAGGGGCGATTTGATACCAAGCGCATGCGCATACCTGACGACCAGGTCCGGGCCGATCGTTCTGATCAACCTGATCGCGACCAGGTTCCGCGAAAGCGCGAGCGCCCTGCGCAGCGTGATCGGACCAAGGAATTCGTGATCATAATTGGACGGCCGGTAGATGCTGTCCTGACCCGGAACCTCGAGCACGATCGGCAGATCGAGCAGAACATCGGCGGCCGTGAACCCGTTATCGATCGCTGCCGCAAAGACAAATATCTTGAAAGCGCTGCCGGTCTGCCGGCGCGCCTGGGTCGCCCGGTTGAACTTGCTCTGGGCAAAATCGCGTCCGCCCACCAGCGCTTTCACCTCGCCGGTATGCTGGTCCAGGATCACAACGGCGCCCTGGACATAAGGCGTCGCGTTCAAAGAATCATCGATACCGATCGAATCGATCTTGGATTTTGAGTTCTTGAATTTGTATTCTTTCTCCATTTGCGCAAGGTGTTTTTCCAGGACCGCCTCGGCGACCTTTTGCATTGTAGTATTCATCGTCGTGTAAATATTGGCGCCGCTCCGGTAGAGGAATTCGCCGCCGTATTTCATTTCAAGATGACGCCGCAATTCCTCCATGAAATATTCGCCGACTGCCTTTTGGGGTTTATGCTCCACGACCGCGAGCGATTCCTGGACCGCTTTTTCATATTCCTCTTCCAAAATGATATGTTCCTTCAGCATTTCCTTCAGCACGAGGTTGCGCCGCGTCCGCGCGCGGTCCGGATACTTGTATGGAGAATAGCTTTCCGGCGACTTTGGCAGCGCGATCAGGAGCGCGCATTCGTTAAGGTTCAGATCCTTGACCTTTTTATCGAAATAATAGCGCGCCGCGGTCTCCACGCCATACCGTCCCTGGCCAAAATTCACCTGGTTGAAATATTTTTCCAATATTTCGTCCTTGGTATACGCCTTTTCGATGCGTATCGCCAGCATGATCTCCTTCATTTTGCGCAGGAGTGTCTTTTCCTGGGTCAGGAACATGTTCCGGGCGAGCTGCATGGTGATGGTGCTGAACCCCTGTTCCGCCCGCAAGTGCAAAATGTTCACGATCAATGAACGGAGCAGAGCCTTGATGTCCACGCCCCAGTGCTGGTAAAAAAGCTTGTCCTCGATGCAAATGAAACCTTTTTTCAGGTAGTCGGGGACTTCGGCAAAGTTCGTTAATTCGCGGCGCTCGATAAAAAATTCGCCGATTTGAATATTGTCCTGGTCAAAGATCTTCGTCGCCACCGGCGGGTTGAACATCGCGATCGATTCAACCGGCGGCAAGCCCCGGACCACGGCCATGTATGTCCCGGCGCCGAAACCAACGGCGAGCGACGCCGCCAGGATCAGGATCACTCTCAAGCGGTGGCGCTTTTTACCGCTGGCTTTCATAAGGTTTTCCTTATGCTCGAAGTGATTTTTCGCTTTTTCCATCGAAAATGTACAGCCGGTCAGGGCTGATCCTCAATTGCAGCTCGCGGGCGACCTGGGGAGTGCAGCCTTCAGGCACCCGGGCCTGGAACAATGCATCGCCGAATTTTCCATAAACATAGGTCTCGCCGCCAACGGGTTCGATCATTTCCACCATGATGGGAACTGGCGTGCCGGCGGCATCGAACGAAAAATCAGCCGGTCTGATCCCGACGATCAGTTCCTCGCCCAGATATTTTTTGTATTTTGTATCCAGCGCCATCGCGCAGGAGTGGTTGCTCAAGATCAGGGAGCCGTCGTGCATCGTCACTTTTCCTCGGAAAAAGTTCATCGGCGGCATTCCGATGAAACTGGCAACGAAACGGTTTTCCGGTTTATGGTATATATCATGGGGATTGCCGATCTGCTGGACCTCGCCGTCACTGAGCACGACGATCTTTTCGCCCAGCGTCATCGCTTCAACCTGATCATGGGTCACATAGATCACCGTGGACCCTAATTTTTTATGAAGACGGGCAATCTCTGTCCTCATCTGGACCCTGAGCTTGGCATCGAGATTCGACAATGGTTCATCGAAAAGGAATAATTTCGGCTGCCGGACGATCGCCCGGCCCAGGGCGACCCGCTGGCGCTGACCGCCGGAAAGCTGCCTGGGTTTTCTCTTCAGCAACCCCCTGATGTCAAGGATATCAGCGGCTTTCATCACCATATCTTCGATCTGGGCCCGCCGGTAATTGCGCATCCGCAACCCGAACGCCATATTGTCATAGACGGTCATGTGCGGATACAGCGCATAGTTCTGGAAGACCATCGCGATATCGCGTTTATGGGGCGGGACATCATCGACCATCATGCCGTTTATATAAATATGGCCGCCGGATATATCCTCAAGGCCGGCGATCATGCGCAGGATCGTGGTTTTGCCGCATCCAGATGGGCCCAGCAGGACGGCGAACTCACGGTCAGCCACGGTAAAATCGACCCTGCTGACGGCCGGCACGTTCTTTTCAAAAACCTTGGTCACATTTTCAAGTTTGATCTCAGCCATGATGCGTCGATTTCACTATCGATCTTGATAAACTGATTATCTATTTCGGCACGACGATATTCAATATCCGGACCAGAGTGTTCTTCAAATCTTTCCTCGATACGAGCATGTCGACAAGCCCGTGCTCGATCATGAATTCTGAGCGTTGGAAACCCGGCGGCAGTTTTTCGCCGATCGTCTGTTCTATGACCCGCGCACCGGTAAAACCAAGCAGCGCGCCTGGTTCCGCGATGATGATATCACCCAGCGAAGCGTACGATGCCATGACGCCGGCGGTCGTGGGGTTGGTCAGGATGGAGATGAACAGGATCTTCTTCTGCGCCAGCAAGGCCAGTTCGGCAGAAGTCTTTGACATCTGCATCAGGGAAAATATCCCCTCTTGCATCCGGGCGCCGCCCGAGGTGGACAGGATAATGAGCGGGACCTCTTTTTCGCAGGCCAAACGTACGCTGCGCGCGACCTTTTCACCGATGACCGAACCCATGCTGCCGCCCATGAACCTGAAATCCATCGCCGCGAATACGACCAGCCGGCCGCTGATCTTGGCCTGACCGTAGATCACACCGTCCTTAAGACCGGTTTTTTGCTGGTCTCGCTTTATTTTCTTTTTGTATTCCGGGAATTCAAGGGGATCGGCTGATTCCAAATCGGCATCATATTCTTCAAAACTGCCCTCATCAAGCAACAGGCTGATATAATCCGTGCAGTTTATCCTGAAATGGAAATTACATTTGTGGCAGATCCACAGGTTTTTTTCCAGCTCATTGCGGTACAGGATCTCGCCGCAACTGTCGCACTTGACCCAGATGCCTTCGGGCAAAACCAGCTTTTCCTCGGGTTTTGCCTGAACTTTCTTTTTAAACCACATGTGTTATTTTACCGTGTTTTGTGGAAAAGTCAAGGGTAAGGCAGATCAGCGATGGTTTATGGTTGAACCATGTAGGGCAAGGCTTTCCTCCAGAACCGGTGGTTCCTGCGGAACCTGAGGTTAGCCTTGCGGAATGCCGATATTACAGCAGTTCGGCGATCTGGACCGCGTTCAAAGCCGCGCCCTTGCGCACGTTGTCGGCAACGATCCACATGGCCAGACCGTTCTCGAACGCCGGATCTTTGCGGATCCGGCCGACAAAAACCTCGTCCCGGCAGGCACACTGGACCGGTACGGGGTAATCCTTGTCTTCCTCCAGGACAACAACACCCGGAGCGGTCTTCAGCAGTTCCTTCGCTTCATTGACCGAAACCGGCTGCTCCAGATCGATCGACACGGCTTCGCTGTGGCTGATCAGAACCGGGACCCGAACACAGGTCGGTGATACCAGAATCCCGTTATCCTCGAATATCTTGCGCGTCTCGTTGATCATTTTGTTCTCTTCCTTGGTGTACCCGGCCTCGTCAAAGTCGCCGATCTGCGGTATCACGTTGGCGCCGATTGGATGCGGGAAAACACTTTCCGGGAATTTCTCGATATTCACGCCCATGGCAAGATACTCGTGCTCCAGCTGCAGCTCCTCGATCGCATCCTTTCCGTAACCGGAGACCGATTGGTAGGTGGCGACAAAGATCCGGCGGATCTTGAACTTTTTGTGCAGCGGCCATAACGGCACCAGCATCTGGATCGTCGAGCAATTGGGATTGGCGATTATTCCCTTATGTTCCTTGATCCTTTGAGGATTGACCTCAGGGATCACCAGCGGTACGTCCGGATCCTCGCGGTATGCCGCCGAATTATCGATCACGACCGATCGGCCCGCGAATTTGGGAACGATCTCCCTGGATAGATCCGTGTCCAGGCATCCAAAGACGATATCTGCCTTGTCGAGGAAACTCTCGTACTCAGCAAGGATATCAAATTCGCGGTCCCTGAATATCACCTTCTGTCCTTCACTGCGCTCGGATGCGAACGGGAATAATTCATCCATCAGGAAATTCCTCTGTTCGAGGATCTTGATGACTTCCTGCCCGACCAAGCCAGTGGCTCCCAGCACCGCGACATTTCTCATGATCACTGTCCTTTAAAGGTTCTTACCGGTCAACCGCGTAAAGGCTTCCTTGTACCGCGAGACGGTTTTTTCAACGATTTCGGCGGGTAGATCAGGCGGCGGCGAATTTCGGTCCCATTTGACGCTTATGAGATAATTTCTGACGAACTGTTTGTCGTATGAAGGCTGGTCCTGTCCGGGTTTGTATAATCCCGCTTCCCAGAAACGGCTTGAATCCGGGGTAAAGATCTCATCCGCGAGCATGATCTTCCCGTCGGCCAGGCCAAATTCAAATTTCGTATCGGCGATGATAATACCCCTTTTCAGCGCGTAGTCATGGGCAAAAGTATAAAGTGCGATACTTTTTTCGCGCAGCTGCGCGGCGTGTTCTTTGCCAATGAGCTTGGCCGCTTGTTCGAAAGTTATATTTTCGTCATGCCCGGATTCGGCTTTTGTCGCCGGCGTGAAGACCGGTTCGGCGAATTTATCGCACTGTTTCAAGTTTGCGTATTTTACACCGGTCACCATACCCGTTGCCTGATAATCCTTCCACGCTGAACCCGAGATGTAGCCGCGCACAACGCACTCGACCGGGAATACTTTGACCTTCTTTACCAGCATGGAGCGGTGTTGCAGCATATCCCGGTGTTTTTTCAAAGCCGTAGGGTAGGCGTCGATATCGGAAGTTATCAAATGGTTCTCCGTGATATGCCTGGTTTTTTCAAACCAGAACACGGATAGTCCGGTCAGGATCCGGCCCTTTAAGGGGATCAGCGTAGGCAGGACCCAGTCAAATGCCGAGATGCGGTCGGTCGCCACGATCAGGATGCGATCATCGACGCTGAATACTTCCCGTACTTTTCCGGACTTGAATTTTTTAAATCCTTCGATGTTCAATGTACTGATCGCTTCATTCATAGAATGTTATGTCCTTCACCGCGCTCAAGACCGCAAAGATCCTTTCATTGTTGCTTTCGGGATCTAGCGGGGTAAAAAAGAAACCGCGGCGCTGGGGCGAATAACCGAGGGTCAGGCCGTAGAGGGTCTCACCGTCGTTGAATTCGATCTTTACTTTCTTACCGACAAGGTTCTTATCTTTAAATTCTTCAAAAGTCTTTTTGGCCACGGGGCGCGACCTTGATTTGCCCAAGAGTTCTTTGACAAAAAACACCGCTTTTAAGTTGATAAGCTTGATGGGCAGAGATTTATCCCTGTTTTCTTCTTTCGTGATCACATGGAATACCTCTTTGTGCGACTGGAAATCAGTGGTATAACCGCGTTCGATGTGACCATCAAGATAATGCACTACTATCCTATTTGGCATAGGTCATTATACATTTTTTTTTAGTATTGTCAATGTGATATCCCACTTTATCATAATTGCACTTTTGTGCATGGTCTGCGAAATTTGTCATGTCTCCTATTTATTATATATATATTATAATAAGAAATTTCAGGACTTAAGTATTTTGTAACAGGCATAACTATTGCATAATCAATACTATTAGATATGTTCTATAGCATTGACAACGGATTTTATCTATATATAATTTTTAATATTTTATGCCGACTCAATTTAAAGGATTCATGGTTCAGTTCAGACTTAAATCTGCGATGATGAATTCGAAATTGAGGACAAAAGGAGGCTTACCTTGCTTTCAATCATAAGCTTGTTCATTTGCAGTCAACTTCTTGATCACTTCGGTTTTGCCACGATAAATTCCCCGCAAACGGTTGGAGATTCTTTTTCTGTCACTATGTA
This sequence comes from bacterium, assembly GCA_036382775.1. Lineage (NCBI taxonomy): Bacteria > bacterium. The sequence continues at coordinate 183,411 of DASVHD010000035.1, forward strand.
TGCTTTCGATGCCGCCAATCAGATCGTGACCACTTATAACGGACATCCATACGTCTATACATCGCTTGGTCCTGCCTATTGCTTTAAACAGGTCACATTCACGAACGGAACATGCACGGATAGCATGATGGTCACGCTCGCGGTAGTACTGTCGCTGGTCTGCGACGATTATGCGGGGCATACCGGTCAATCAAACAGTTTCACTGTTCAACCAAATGTACCTATAAAATTGCTGTCCCTTGTGCCCAACCAGACCCATGAACCGGGCACGCTGGCCGGCAAGTCAGGGACAGTTATTGGACAGACTGCCGGAGAGCAGTTCGCGATCACGGTTTATGTCACTGACCGATACTCAAATATCATCGATACGACGAACCACACGGTGAACTGCGCGAGCAATGATCCATTCATCTCGCCCCCGTCAATTCAAACGACTAATGGAATCGCTAATTTTTCATTGGCCTTTCGGACCGCTGGATCAAGGATAATGATCTTCCGCGATGTGACCAACCCGTCGATAAAAAGCGATACATCATCAACGGTAACCGTTTATGCCGCCCAATACTCAAGATTGCTCGTACTCCTGCCGGGTGATACACTCCTGCCCGGCGATACCACACATTCCATCATGAACACGCCGGGAAAATCCGGAGTGACAAACGACCAGTACGTATCCGAAGACTTTGTTATTATGGTCTATGCAACTGATACCATGTGGAACCGGACGACTGCTTCGGGATATCTCATCCAGCTTTCTGGTTCGTCGAGCTTTTCCAATCCTGCTCCTCAAAACCTTAGCAACGGAGAGGCGCAGTTCCTGGCGCAATTCACTACCAGCGGTGAAAAATCAGTATCTGCAACGGATATCACCAACAGCATCGTCAGTTATGAAAACCCGGTGACCATACTGGCACGCGCCAGTGATTTTATCATCACCGTGGATCCCGATACGATCTCACCGGGAACGTATGCCATTATTGGGGCCACTGTTAATGACCGGAACGGCACACCGATAGAAGGTAAACTCGTGTCTTTTTCAATGATTGCTGGCCACGGATTTATAGTACCTCCTTTCGAGGCGGTCTATACGAATTCTGGAGGTTATTGCCAGTCTCAGTTCGCGGTGTCATCAGGGTATTTCAATGAAATGGACACTATCCTGGTCAGTGCCGATAACTATGCAGAATCCACTACCTGTTATGTTATAATCCCGGATTCCACGGTGATGGAAGGCAATCTTGTTGCCTTCCCGAATCCGTTCGGTTCGATCAGTTCCGGCCGCCAGACGCGATTCATGTATTACCTCTCAAGCAGCTGTAACGTAATATACGCGATCTACGATCCGTTCGGGAACCTCGTTCATCGCGAGGATATCGCCCCGGGCCAGAACGGAGCTCGCCAGGGCCTTAATGTCATAACCTGGGATGGCCGCAATGACAAGCACAAGCGCGTTGCCAGCGGGATCTATTATGTCGTCTTCAAAGGCTACATGCATACCAATATCTTTCTGGAAAAAAGAATAAAGGTGGGTGTGATATGGTAATCCGCAAACTCGCAGGAAACGCAGGATCATTACATTCGCAGGAAACGCAGGAAGCGGCTCCTGCGAGCCGAAGGCGATACTGCAAGCGCAGCGATACTGCCGTTCTTTTTTTACTACTTACTGTCTTTTTACTAACTTCTGTCGCTAACGCTCAAGACGGCGGCATTGCCGGCGCGTTCCTTAACTACGGCGTGAGTCCCAGGACTCTCGCCATGGGCAAGGCGTTCACGGGCCTGGCTGATGACCAGGAGGCGACCTACTATAATCCCGCCGGTCTTGCCCAGCTTTATTCCCATAATGTCAAAATGTCTTATCTGGAGTTATGGGGCGGCCGGCTTGAATATCTCGGCTATGCCCTGCCCACGCGTCGGGTCGGCACAATCGGCATCAGTGTTCTCAATTTTGGCGTTGATGATATCGATTCCCGCGATGAAAATATGAACGAATATTCAGATATCAGGTATTCGCTGAACTGCGTTATTTTTTCCTACGCATTCCAGCCGGTAAAACTGTTCAGCATGGGAACTAATTTTAAGTTCGTCACCACGAAACTCGCACAGTGGGGTGCCATGGGCATTGGCGGTGATGTCGGGCTGTTCATCCTGCCACGTACCAATTACACTTTCGGGGTAACTGTCCAGAACTTATTCGGACCGACATTGAAGCACACGGATGCGTCAGTGACAGAAGCTGACGAGTACCCGCCGACCTTCCGGATCGGCGGCGCCATAAAACTATACCAGGGCAAGGCCGTGATCGTGACCGATGTCGTAAAAAATATTCTGGACTACACGAGCGTAGAGCCGCATTTTGGGCTTGAATTCATTCCCATAATGCCGCTTTTGACCCTGCGGGCGGGGTTTGATAAGAACACGGTCAACGCCGGCATCGGTCTGAAAAAAACCTGGGGCAAGATGACGCTCGGCGTTGACTATTCGATCGAACTGCACCATAGCTCAAGCTACCTGCTGCCATATCGCCACAAGATCGGCCTGGCGACCGATTTCGGCGGGTTCCGCACCTGGATCGACGCCACGCCCAAGCAATTCTCGCCGACACCCGGACGCAAAGAGAACGTCGCCTGGCTTGACATCCATTATTCGTCAAAACGCGAGATCGTTCGCTGGCAGATCGTCATCAAGAACAGCTACGGCGAGATCGTTCGTACTTATGCCGGCTGGGATGCTCCTCCATTGAGATTGAACTGGGACGGTCTTGACGACGTCGGCCGGCTTGTTGCCGACGGCTGCTACAACTACGAGATCGTCATTATTGATAAGGGCGGCGAGACCATCAACTTCAGCGACCATCTTACGACCATTAAAACCCTGGGACCCCAGGGTGAGATCGAATTCGTCCCGCAGGAATAAAGCATGGTGCTGATATATTTTCTAGCGGCGCTAAACTATCCTCAGCTGGTCAGTGAATACGAGATCGCGCACCAGCTTTTTCTGCAGGAAAATTACGCCAAGGCAGCTGATTACTTCGGCGTGATCCTCAGTAAATACGAAGGGACCGAGTTCGATGACGAGATCCGCTTCCGGCTTGCCGAGTGCTACTTCAATCTCAAGGATTACGAAAACGCAAAAAAGCATTTTGAAACAATACTGAACCGGAAAAAGTCCACCTACCTCGAACCCGAATGCATGTACGCGATCGGACTGATCGACATCCTGCAGAACAATTACAAGGAAGCGGAGAATACCCTGCAGAAACTCCTCAAGAACCCCGCTTACCAGCAGGAAGAACGCGCTAATTTTGCCCTGGGCGTGCTGTACTATTTCCGCAACAGTTTCCAGGAAGCCCGGGACAAACTGGCCGGTATCAATTTGCAGGAAGCCCGGTTCTATTACGGCAAGACGCTTTCGCGGCTTGGCAACCCGCTCGAAGCCATCAGCATCTTCAAGCAGATAATCGATGAATCACCCAACACGCCGATTGCGGTCCTGGCCGAATTTTCGCGTGCCGAAGCCCTGTTCTATAACCGGGATTATGACGGTGCGAAGATCAAGTTCTGGGATTTTATCCTCAACTACCCCACCTCCGTGCTCGTCGATTACGCTCATTTCTTTTATTCCGCTTCGCTCATTCATTACGGTGACTACACGACCGCTTCGGAACACCTCCTGTCCTTGACGCGCCATCCCAATAACCTGATGGCGGCGCACGCCAATTATTTCCTCGGTATCTGCAGGATGAACCTGGGTGACGGCCTGGGCGCGGTGAGTTCCTTCCAGAAGGTCCGTGCCAATTACCCCAACACGCAGATATCGTCCTACGCCAACCTCCAGCTCACGCGCGCGCTGCTCGTGGACGGGGACACCATGCAGGCGCTGGTCTCGGCCTCGCAGCTGTCCGTCATGTTCGCCTCGGGCGACCTTGCCAGCGTCGGGGAGTATCTCACCGGCATGATCTATTTCTATAAGGAAGATTACACCCACGCCGCGTCGTTCTTTGAGGCGCTGCTGGGCAAGTATCACAATTCCACGCTGCGCGAACCTGCCGCCAGCATGCTGCTGTACTCGCTCAATAACTTGAAAGAGTTCAACCGTTCGGTCACGTTCGGCAGCAAGTACATATATGATTTCCCTGATGAACCGAGTGCCTGGCGGGGACGGACCATGTACTTTCTTGGCGATGCGTACTACTTCAATAAAAGTTACCCCGAGGCCGAGAAGGAATATCTTAAGGTTACCAAGGATTATTTCGGGCTGGAACTGACACCGTATGCCAAAATCGGGCTCGCGTACTCCCTGTACAACCAGGACCGGGCTAAGGAAGCCAACGAAATCTTCGCGGGCATGAGCAAAACGCCGTTCGATGATTCTACCCTGATCCAGTCGATCTACCTGGGCATGGGCTATTCGTTCTTTAACATGGGCGAATTCCTTAAAGCAATGGAAACATTCGAAGCCGTATACAACACGTATCCCAAGGATGAACAGTGCGCGATCCCGGCCCTGTTCTACTCCGGCATGTCGTACTACAACCTTCAATATTATCTCAATGCCATCCAATCATGGGAAAAGCTGATCGGCACTTACCCGTTATCCGAGAAAGCGGCCGAGGCCGGCTTCCGCACCGGTGACACTTATTTCAAAGCCCTTGAGTATGAAAAAGCCCGCGCCATGTTCCGCTGGGTAGTAGAAAACCATCCTTTGAACGATTTTGCGCGCTCCTCCCAGCTCGCTTTGGCGCAGAGTTATTACAACGAACAGAACTATGACGAATCGATCCGTGAGTTCCAGAAATTCCTGGACCTCTTCCCGACATCGGTAGAGGCGCTCGCCGCCCGCAAGGGCATGGAGCAGTGTTATTACCAGAAGGGGCTGGCATCCACGGAAGCGATGCAGGTCTTCGTGGATAAATTTCCCCAGAGCGAACTGGCAGCGGATGGCCAGTATCAGATCGCGGGTAAATCCTTTGAAGACAAGAATTACGAAAAGGCTTTGGACGAGTATCTGAAGGTGGTCGTGAATTTCCCGGCATCGTCATACGCCGTCGACGCATTGCTCCTCGCGGCCGAGTGCGCGGTGAACCTTGAGAACTGGCAAAAATCATCCGAACTCTACAAGCGCTATCTGAGCTACTTTCCCCAGGGCAAGGAACGAGACGGCGTCTATTTCAACCTGGGCACGTCATATTTCAATCTTAAGGATTACGGGTTGGCTTTGACCAGTTTCAAGGTCGTGGTCGATTCTTTCCCACAATCACAGTACCAGGAAAACGCCGCGCACAACATCGAAGTCTGCGGGAAATTACTCGGTGAACCCGGGGTCAGCACGGGCGTTTTGGATTCGCAAGAACCGACCACGACGGACACCACCAAGACCAGCGGGAGTAGCCAATAATGGCAGACCATAGACGCACTTTCATGAACAGTCAAGCATTAATTACAATCATAAAGGAGGCAAAAACATGATTGCAGGCATCAGTCTGGTTGAGCTTATGAAGATCAGCTGGGTTTTCGACATTCTGCTCGCTTGTTCAGTGCTCGCGGTCGCGGTTATGCTCGAGCGGCTCTGGCACTTTCGCCGGATCAAGTTGAATCCCACGCAGTTTATGGAACGCATCCGGGCTTCAGCGGTTCAGGGTAAATACGAGGACGCGATCAATTTCTGCACATATCATAACACGCCGCTGACCAATGTCATCAAGGTGGGACTGAGCAACCGTGATAAGCTGCCGGACAATATTTCCGAGCTCATGGAATCCGCCCGCATGCTGGAACGGATCACCCTGGAACGCTTCCTGGGCGTCCTCGGGACCCTTGGCAACTCCGCTCCGTTCATCGGATTGCTGGGTACGGTCATCGGGATCATTCGCGCGTTCAAGCTTCTTGAAGTCGCCGGGTCAGCCGGACCAACCGCGGTCATGGTCGGGATCGCTGAAGCGCTGGTAACGACCGCGATGGGCTTATTTGTCGCCATTCCCTGCGCCATCATGTTCAACTACTTCATGAATAAAGTGAAGAATTTCTACACGGAAATGGATGTGGCAAGTAAAGAATTAATGGTCATCATCAGGGAAAATCTGCACAAGAAACAGTTGGCGGGAGAAATAAAACAATGAAGAAAAAACACGATCCGGAGTTTAATCCGCCGATCACCGACATCAATGTCACGCCGCTGGTTGATGTATGCCTGGTGCTGGTCATCGTCTTTCTTATTTTTGCACCGGCCATCTACCTGTCCGGCATCTCGGTGACCAGGGCAAAGGCATCCAAAACAGAAACAACCACGGATGCGCCGACCGAGGTCAAGGTCAATGTGTACCTGCCGAGTGATGGACGGATAATCCTCAACGAGGAGGAAGTAACACCGGAAAAGTTCACCGAACTCATGAAAGAACTTCTCATGCGCAGCCCCACCAAGACCGTCACGGTCAGTGCCGATCCCGAAGTCATCCATGACCGGGTGGTCAACGTACTTGACCTGGCTCGACAGAACGGCGCCATCAATCTATGCTTGCTCAAGCGCCGCGCAGCAGAACCGACAGGGAGGTAAGCATGGCAATGCAGGGTGGCAAAGGTTCGGACCAACCGATCACCGACATCAATGTCACGCCGCTGGTTGATGTATGCCTGGTGCTGGTTATTATTTTCATGGTAACCGTGCCGATCATGATGGTGACATCGCCTCTATCGGTCGATCTGCCGCAGGCAAAGACGATCGAAGCACGGGAAGATATGAATATTTCGATCGCCATCAATCCTGAAGACCGAATCGCGGTGGATGAAAAAGAAGGTGCTTTGGAAGATATACCCCAGCTCCTCAGCGACGCCTTTCAGAAAAAAGGTTATGACAAGATGATAATCATCCGCGCGGACCGCAATGTGCTGCACGGGCGGGTCCTGGAAATAATGGACGTGGTAAAGAGACTCGGCGGAACACGCATTTCCGTCGCCACGATCCAGAAACAGTAGGATACCATGGCGCTATTATACCGTCGCACAATGCCCAAACGGATGTACAATTTTTTCATGTTCTCGGTGCTGGCGCACCTCGCTATTTTCCTGTTTGTCGGCTCCCATAAAACCACCGATTCTGGTGTTTTTATCACTGAGATCACCTACGAAGAAGAAACATCCCAGATGCCGGAAGCGCTCAAACCGCAATCGCGCGTCGGATACCTGATACCGCCCAGCAATTTTGATGACATGGCCCGTGGTGTTGAAGGCGCAGGACCGTCGGGCGTCGGCGGATACGGCGATGCTTCAACTCAGGCCGTTGTCGACCTGAGCACGACGATCGACCGCTCACAGGCGACGATAAACCTCAACAGCTATGATGAAGGCGATGAAGGAGCGCTCGCGGTCGTGCACATCGCCAGTAAGGGTGGTAACGTCAAGACGACTGAGGAGATTCTTGCTGAAAGACCTATTTCTCTATCTAAGAATCTGCCCCGGGGGACTGGCGGGACCGGCTCTATGCGTGTGGGCAGCACGATCGGGATCACCCAGCAGACCCCGGCGATAAATATCGACAAGAGACCGCCGCCGCCGACCACGACGAATATCGGCAAGCAGGTGGAAAAACAGGTCGAGCAAAAATTGAAGGTGGAGACCGGTTCAGGAACGCAGATCTCCCTGGCCGGACCGATCGCGAGCCGCGGGATATTGAAGAAACTGCTGCCCAATTATCCGTCCTGGTGCTTAAGCCAGGGCATATCCGGTGTCGTGAAAATAAAGATCTGGGTCGAACCATCAGGTAAAGTCCGCGAAGGCGCGCTGATCGAGTGTTCATCCGGCTACCCCGACCTGGACCAGGCCGTGGTCAACGCTCTTAAGGCCTGGCTTTTCGCGCCGCTGCCCGGTACGGTCGTTCAGGAATCACAGTGGGGCGTGATCACATTCCGCTTCGTCTGTGGCTGATGCAACGATAAAAGGAGTCCCATGATTTTCTTAATACTCTTGGCTTTGGTTGCGCAACAGGATACGCTCACCCCGCCAAAAAGTGAACATGAGATCGGTGAAGAGGTCATCAAGGGTACGATCAAGATGACGATCCAGGACCCTAAACTTTACCTGTATCCGCCGATCAAACCGTTCGCGCCCCTGGAATCGATCATCTCGCAGGAGCGATACATATTCGACGACAAGCTCTACGCGGCGATCGACGCGATGAACACACCGATCCTGTACCTGCACAGCGAATATCTCAGGATACCGCTGGTCACCAGGTTGATGTACGGGAACATCGCGCTGTTCGTCCCCAGGTTCGAAAAAACCGTTTCTTCATGGGAACTGGTCATCACCGACGCCAACGGACAGGTCGTCCGCAGGTACGCCCAGCGGGGTCTGCCGCCGACTTCGCTGTTCTGGGACGGCCGGACCGATAATGGCGAAATGTGCAATATGGGAGAAGTTTATAACTATGTTTTCACCGCGTTCGACGCGGTTGGTAATCAAACCCGCATACCAGGCCGTTCTTATACCTTCAACGGCGTTGTTTACGATGAAAAAAGCACCAAGACAATAGCCGTCTCATCGGGCGTGCTGTTCAATGAAAGTTCACAGATCCTGACGCGCGACGCCGCTTCGTATCTGGACGAAATCGCCAACATCATAAAGAACAGCTATAAAAAGGAAGTCGTCATATATTCCTATTCCGAATCCGAAGCTTTGGCAAAGTCGAGGGGCGAAGCAATAATGAACGAAATTATCAATCGCGCGGTCCTGCCCAGCAAGGCGATCAAAACCGCGCCGCGATTTATCCCGGGGCTGTTGCCAAAATATTCAAAGATTGAGATCGTCGTTCAGTAATCCCTGCGTTTTCGTAAAAGTAACGAAATTTCAGTGATTATCTGTATAAAATACGGTAAGTATTGCAAAATGTGAAACTTTTTTCCTCCTTCCACGTATAACTAAGTGTATGGCAAACCACAAAGAGATCGAAAGCCTCATCCAAAAGAAACTGGACCGGGAGATCACCGATGCTGAAATGCATGGTTTAAAAGAACATCTGACCCAGTGTCCTCAATGCCGTAAGTTATACGAAGAAATGTGTGGGGTTGAACAAGGATTGAGTTCGCTCATTGAATTTTTCCCGGCACGCGATTTCAATTTGAAAGTACTCGCCGAACTCGGCATTGCTCCAGCCAGGACAACAGTCGGGAGACCTCTGGCATGGGCAAGACTGACCGGGGTTCTTGCCGCTGCCTGGATAATATCACTGATCGGATTCCTGGTCTCTCCATTACCCAGAATGCTGCTGGGAAAGGCGCTGTTATCCACGCCCATGTTGGTGAATGTCTTTGAAAAGATATCGATCCTCTTCACTGGGCTTAAAGAACTCGCCGTTCCCTTCATAAAAACCAGTTTCAATCCGCTCATACCCATGCTTGGAGCCATTGCTTCGATCATAGTTGTTTATGCTTTAGGCAAAATCATCCAAAAGAAGGAGGAAACATGCAGAGCTTAATTGCCTTGGTATTCGTAATGCTGCAGGCGGCTGGTTCACAGGCCGGCGCTGATCAATCGATATTCGGTAATTCCTATGTCCTGCCCGAAGTGGTGGCGACCGCCAAAAGGGCGCCTGACAACATGGAATCGGTTTTTGGTAATTCCTATGTGCTGCCCGAAGTGGTCGTGACCGCGAAAAAAGATTCTCACGAAAACAACCAGAGCGCCACCCATGACAACGCGCTGACTGAATTGCCGTCGGTCATGGCCCTGGCGTACCGGCATTCGCTGAGAACCATCAACCCCATGCTTTTTCTTTATGATATTACCCCGAAACTTGCCTTTGCCGAGGACACAGGCGGCGTGAATGTCGAAGTTTCTCCTCATATGACCAGCCCCATCAGCGGCGAGTTTTACGTTGATACCAACGAAACCATAGACCATGACGTATCAATCACCGGCGGTACCGCGGTCGTGGATGGCGTGATCGATGGTGATCTTGCGGTCATGGGCGGTGAAGCTGTTGTTAACGGCAGCGTGACCGGAGAGGTCGCGGTATTCGGCGGGAATCTGAGGATCAACGGTATTATTGAAGAAGACGCCGCGGTATTCGGCGGAACGATCAAAAACCATGGCACGCTCTCAGGTGATCTGGCCGTGATCGGTGGAAACGTGGAATTGGACTCGGGCTCGACCGTGAGCGGGGATATCGTCGTCATCGGCGGCACCGTTGAACAAGACAGTAATGCCGTGATCGAAGGCGAGATCAAGACGGTCAAGATGCCGCTGAGCAGGCTGGTTCCCCGGATCAGTAAATTGTTCAGACTGGGCCCTCAGCTCGATGTCATGTCCGCCGTTGTCAGCCGTGTTGTTATTCTCGGGATAATCGCCGTCTTTTATCTCCTTTGCCTGCTCGCCCTGCTCATCTTCCCAGGCGCCATCGAGAAAATAAACATCAAAGTGCGCGATGAATTCTGGATCTCGCTTGCCATCGGCGTGGCGATCATTATCGCCATCATCCCGGCGATAGTCCTCTTTGCCATTTCCATCGTCGGCATCCCACTCATCTTCCTGCTGCCAATAGCGCTCGCGGTCGCCGGCATATTCGGCTTTGCCTCGCTCTCATCAGTGGTCGGCAAGCGTATCTGCGAAAGCGCCAAGTGGAAGATCGAGAGCCGCGTCGGCGTTTTCAGCATCGGATGGCTCGCGTTAATGGCCATCAATATCATTGCGGGTGCTATCCACTTCCCGTTGATCACCATCATCGGCATATCCATCCTTTGGATCGCTTGGACCATCGGTCAGGGCGCGGCGACATATACCATATTTAAAAAGGAGTCAAAGTGAGAACCGCGCTGGCTATAGTCTTTCTGGCAGTATCTTTGACCATGATACCCGGGCAGTCAACCATGCCCGGGTATCTGCTTCAGCGGGAATTCAGCCTGGCGCCGGCGGCGGCGATGGGCTATGGATTGTACGGATTCGACAACCCTGCGGTCCTGAATTACCTGCATCAACCTGATCTTTATTTTACCTGGATAGACACTACCGGCAAAGTCTTCAACGCTGAAAACTGGGGATTGTTCATGGCCGTGCCGAACCTGAGCTTTGGGATGATGCGGCGCGAAAATTTATTGGGTCGCGTTTACGATTACCGGATCAGCCATTCGTTCGGTTCGCGAAAAGCGAGCCTGGGCTTGGGTTTTGGGTGGTCTTCAGGCGATGTTGATATATTTGAACGTTCCAATGTTTTATCCCTCGGTACCATGATCAGGCCTGACCGCCATCTATCTCTGGGCTTGACCGGCCTTCTGGCATTATCAGGCGGTGACCGCGAAGCCACGGCTGAACTGGGTCTGAGACCTTTCGGTAACGAGCTGGTAACATTGTTCGGTGACTACAATATCCAGCGCGGCTTTGAACTGAAAGACGGGTTCTGGAGCGCCGGGCTGGCGCTGGAGCCGCTCCCCGGCGTCAGGCTCACGGCGCGGTACTTTGACGACAAAACATTCAATGCCGGTGTTCAACTGAGCCTGGGCAGAAGCGGGCTGGGATCCATGATCCATTTTGACGAGGACGGAGAGCCTGTGAACAGCGTGTACGGCATCAGGCTCGGCGCCAATGACCGCGCTCTGCTGGATCCCAGGACGGCGAAACGCTCGAGCTACCTCAAACTGGACCTCAACGGTCCTCTTCGGTACCAGCGTTTTGTCATGTTCGATAAGGCGAACACGCTCAAGGGAGTTCTTGAAGCCATCAGGGCGGCAAAGGCTGACAAAAGCATCGCCGGCATCGCCATCAACACTTCGGGCATGTACGCGAATATCGAGCTTTTGTGGGAACTGCGCGCGCAATTGGCCGATTTCAGGTCCGCGGGCAAGCATGTCGTCATTTATATCGACAACGCAAATACGGTGGATTACTATTTCGCGTCCGTGGCCGATAAAGTGGTCATGGACCCAGTCGGCATGATCGATCTGCGGGGATTAATGATGGGCAAGACATACCTGAAAGGATCACTGGAGAAACTCGGCATCGGTTTTGATGAATGGCGGTTCTTCAAGTATAAATCAGCGGTCGAGATTGTTTCGCGAGAGAATATGTCGGATGCGGACCGCGAGCAGCTCCAGGCGATCATCGACGATATGTATGATGTCATCAAAGCCGATGTTTCCAGCAGCCGCGGCTTCACGCCTGAACGTTTTGATGATCTCGTGAACAATACCGCCATATTTATGGCTAAAACAGCAATTGAAAATGGCCTGGTCGATACGCTTGGTCGCTGGGATGCGGTTGAAGACGTCGTGAAGTCGCTGGAAGGAAAAAAGAAAACTTTTATCGTGCCTTCGCAGCTGAGCTGCTACAACCTGCCTGAAGACAACAAATGGGGAGGAAAACCACAGATTGCAATCATCTATGGACTGGGTGTTTGCGCCATGGATGAAGGGATAACGGCCCGTCAGCTGGTCAAGGACGTGGAAGCAGTGACCAAGGACAAAAGCATAAAAGCGGTCGTGTTCCGCGTTGACTCGCCGGGCGGCGACGCGCTTGCATCCGATATCGTTGCCGAGGCTTTTAAAAAGTGTGCCGTGAAAAAGCCCGTTATCGTATCGCAGGGATTCGTCGCCGGTTCAGGCGGTTACTGGTTATCCATGTACGGCACCAGGATCGTTGCCGCGCCGATTACCATAACCGGTTCGATCGGCGTGATCGGCGGTTGGCTCTATGACCAGGGGTTCAAAAGCAAGCTCGGCCTGTCGACCGACAAGGTCCAGGCCGGCAAGCACGCGGACATGGAATTCGGCGCCACCCTGCCATTGCTCGGCGCTTCGATCCCGGACCGTAACCTCACCGAGGAAGAACGCGGCCGTATGGAAGCCGAGATCAAGGGTATGTACGCGGAATTCGTCCAGAAGGTCGCGGCTGCCCGGAAGAGAAGCTATGATGAAATAGAAGCTATCGCTCAGGGCCGCGTCTGGTCGGGCATCGACGGCAAAGACGTCGGGATCGTGGATACGCTTGGCGGCATGGAGCTTGCTATTTCGATCGCTAAACAGCTGGCCGGGATCGCGGAAAAAACCGAGGTCGAGATCGTCGAATATCCCAAACCCGGGCTTTTCAACGCTGACTTTTTCAAGCCCAAACTGATCGCTATCGATGAGAAAACGCAAAAGAACATCGGATTGGTAAAATTCTACTTAGACCACAACGGACAACCAATCCCTATGCTGCCCATGGAATACCAGGGCATGACCATCGAGTAAGTAACAGCTGAATTAACACCAAACCAGAGCCGGCAGGCTGATATCGCCTGCCGGCTTTTTTTTTAAATTATCATACACATCAAATTCGCCTGTCATTCCCGTGAAAACGGGAATCCAATTTTAATGCCTAGTAAAAAAGTATGTCACTGGTTTCCCGCTTCTATCCTCTCCCCCAGTCATTGCGAGCACTTCTCGTGCGCAACCTTACACCCCCTCCTTTTTCCTCCCCCCTCGAGGGCAACGTGGAAAAGGATCTTTCATTATATTTGGTGTCCCTGTGGGAGGAGGGTTAGGGTGAGGGGGATAACTGGAATCCCGAGGAATGAGGGGAAGCAATCTCATCTTTCTATTATGACAAGTCAAAAGTTTACAAAAATATCAACATCGCTCCCATGTATAAAATAACCACTGAAATATCGGAAGATTTAGGGTGAAAAAGTTTACGATTAATGGCAGCCGCCTTTTTCCCAAAATCAAGACTGATCATAAAAAGCAGTAAGATATTCATTTAAATAGCCATCCCGATGTCAAAAATCAAGGAAACCATGCCGAATTATTATATGAGTTTCATATACAAAGTCAATCAATATTATCCGCCACCATATTCAGAGTTAAAGTGTGAATAAAAATTTTTCTATTGAATACCGGCCAAATCTTGCTATAATACCGCATGCGCGAGGATATCAAGAAATACATCGAGCAGAAAGATTTCGAAGGTCTGGAGAATGCATGGATGGAGATGGCCGAGCAGAACCAAACCCTCCTTGATGATTATTTCGCGATCGCCGAGCGGTTGAAAAAGATCTCTGTGACCGAGCAAGCATATCTGCTGCTGGAGATCCTGGCCGGCCAATATGAAGCAATAAATGATTTGGACAGGGCGCTGGCCGTTTACAAGCAGATGCCTTATTACACTTCGAACGATTCCAAGGCCAGGGAAAAAACGGCTCATCTTTACCGAGTAAAATACAAAGACTGCTTGAACATTGAAGATTATCTGGAAGTCTCGGGTTTTGAAAAGGGTGAGCATTTTTTTAAATCCCTGGAGCGCCTGGATGAATTCTTGAAATATGACGTCGGCAAGTTTTTCTACTTTGAAAAATATGGGATCGGTGAGATCAAGGATGTAATGCCTTTAAAAAAAGAGTTCATTATCGATTTTGAGAAACATCCGCGCCATTTCATGAAATTCGATATCGCTCGCGGACTGCTTATGCCTCTCACCAGCGAGCATTTTCTGTATCAAAAGCAAAAAAATATGCCCGGGTTGAAGGAGTTGGCGAGTACTGACCCGATTGGCTTAGCGAAACTGATCCTGTCCAGTTTCCCTCAGCCCCTGTCAGTTGCCCAGTTAAAGAATCACGTGGAAGGCATCATTGATAAGAACGAGATCGCCCACTGGTGGGATAAAGTGCGTAAGCAGCTGGAGCATGACATCAACATCCGGGTCGGAGGCAAAACCCAGAAAACATACCAGTACGTCAGTGCCGGTGTCAATAAAACAGTTGAAGCCGTCAATGGTTTTGAAAAAGCGTCACCTGAAGAAAAATATGCATTGGCTGAAATCATGGTCAAGAAGGATCCGGCCGCGTTCGAAAAGATCATGCCCTTGCTCCTGCAGGTAGCCCATGATCAACTTCAGCAAAACCCTGGTTTAGCCCTTGACATCGTACTTTTACTGAATGAAATTTCATGCAAGATCAGCGATCCTTTAAACATCGAAGATATCTATGATACGCTGCCGCCGGCAGAGATCGTTCATCACCTTCAGAATTTCAACCATCAGCGAATAGTCCTTGATCACATCAGCAAAACCAATCCGGAAACCTGGCCAACCATCTACAGATCCATCCTCTTCCATGCCGGCACAGAAAGCCGGCTCATGGCCGAAATAGAACAACGGCTGGCATCAAACCCGGACATTCTGAAAGATTTCTATGACGCCGTTTTCCTGGTGCCCCATAACCACCCGGAGCAGTTTCAGTGGCTCATGAAAAAAGTATCAAAAGCCGAATTAAAGAATTATCTGGTGCCTGGACTGGTCCCCCGGTTCATCAGCAGTCTGGATCATGTCAAGGGTCTTAAATCGACCGTCATGAAGATCCTTGCCCTGGAGCGGTTTGATGAACTCCTCAACAGCGCGACACCGGATGACGCCCAGAAGATCATCGCGGCCGTAAATAACAGCCAGAGCCTGGAAAATTTCGAAAAGCGGGATTTCCTGCGGGTTTTGGAATATCATTTCCCCCAACTTTTCAAACGCGAAGACCTTATCTATTCAACACCAGCCGCCCTGCAGAACAAAAAGAGCGAACTGGAAAAACTCCTGACCGTAGATATCCCGGAAAACAAGAAGGAAATAGGCCGGGCGCGGGAACATGGCGATCTGAGCGAGAATTTCGAATACAAGGCGGCAAAGGAGCGGCAGGACCAACTCTATCAAAAGGTGCGGGACATCGAACAGGACCTGCCTAAGGTAAAATTGATCGACGCTCGGACGGTCGACACTTCTAAGGTATCCATCGGCACCATGGTCTCCTTGAAAAACAAGCGGTCCGGCCAGGTAGTAACCTTCACGATCCTGGGCCGGTGGGACACCGACCTGGAACACAGCGTGATCTCCAACGAATCACCGCTGGCCCGCGCCATGTTGGGAAAGAGCTGCGGTCACAGCGTGGTCATCGATGATTTCGAACATGAGATCGTCATGATCGAGAAGGGAATCTAGATCAAGATCAAGCAGAGCAACAAATTCTACGTCACTTTCCTGTTCCTTGCCTTTATCTACCTGATACTGCACCTCATTTGTAATTTTATTACGACGCCCGGTGAATTATGGGGCGTGTTCCATTTATCGTTCTTTGCCTGGTGGCAGCAGGTGCTATTCGTCGCGGCCGCACTGCTGGCGGTGTTCGGCGGATGGTTCGCGGACAGCAAGCTGGGTGAGTCAAAGACCGGTACGACCTTTATTCTGATCGCGGTCGCCTTGGCCGTGCTGACCGGCATATCCTTCGTGCTCTTCAGTGAAAAACTCATGCTTCTGGGTGATGGCAAGATCCGGATCGGAACGATCAACGGCAAACTGTTCGACGACGTAACTGAACTCGGCGATATTTTTATCCACCGCCTGCTGTACCGGGTGCTGGCAGGCCCGGGGGTCAGCGGACAGGATGTTTACCGCTGGGTGAGCATTGTGGCGGGCTGGATATTTCTTGCCATATCACTAATATGGAGCGCGCGCCTGACAAGACCATGGCCAGCACGCCTATTCGTGTTCCTGCTCATTCTCAGCTCTGGCGCGCTCATGCTTTTTTACGGGCATCCCGAAAGTTACGCGCTCCTTAACTGCGCGGTCCTGATCTTTGCGGTATTATGTACCGGCAGCGAGCATGGACCCGCCCGCGCGCTGCCGGTCAGCGCTGCCTGCCTGGTCGCCGCGTTCCTGCACCTCGCCGGGCTGTGCCTTATTCCGGCATTGATCATTGTCTGGTCGCAGTCCATCAAAAAAACATGGCTGAGGTTTGTCTGGATCGGAATTTCTGCCGGCGCGGTCATCGCGCCGGGGCTTTTTCTGTTCAAGTCAGTGTCCCGCGCTTCTGCCCTGCCGGTCCTTTTGCCGCTTATGCCATCGGTTGACCATCCCTATGCCATTCTCGGTGGTGGTCATATCATGGATATGATGAACCTTTTCCTGCTGGTCGCAGCCGTGCCGGTCATGATGCTTATGTGTTCATATACTAGGGATATTTTTAAACAGGAACTGGGCCTGATCGCAACTGCCGCAGCCAGCGTCCTGTTCATCCTCCTGGTCGACATTTTCTTCGAAGCCGGGGATTGGGACCTTATGGCATTTGTTTCCCTGCCTTTAGGTATCCTCGCGGTCCAGACGCTCATGAGCCAGGGTCTGCGCAAGTTATTGCGCATTGCCGGGATCATTGTCGGGATCATGTGCTTTCATGCTGCTCCCTGGATGATCTCTAATGCAGTCCCGTCGATCGCGCTCAGGCAATACGCTGATGTCGCCCTCCGCTATCACCACCAGGACAACAATTGGCTCTTTGTCAGGGGGACCTATATACTCAGTTCGGACCTATGCAAGCAATACAAGGAAGCGCTTGTCCTGGGGAACGCGGCAATTGAGAACGGTATCTCGGACGCCCGGATATACTATAATATGCTGATCGCCAGTTATCATCTTGCAGATTACAGTCAAGCGGTCAAATACGGCCAGGCAGCGGTTGCAAGCGACAGCAACTATGCCCGGGCTTGGCATTACCTCGGAGAGAGTTACAATTACTTGAAGGACCACGACCGGGCAGCAAAGGCGTTTGACAAGGCTCTGGCAATAGGCGACACGACGGCTGAGGTCTATTACGGGCTGGGCTACGCGTTGCAGTCCTTGGGCCAATACCGCAAGGCGTCCAACGCGCTCAGCAAAGCGATCGAACGGTCGCCTGGAGAAATCAGATATTTAAAAATGGCCTTTTACAACTACTACTTGATGAATAATTATGACCAGGCAATGGTTCTGATCGAGAAAGTCCTGCGTCTGTCACCCGGGGACCAGGAAGCGCTGCATTACAGAACCATGATCAAGTCAGCTTTCCGGTCCACAAAGATAGGGCAATGACCTTCGGGGCTTATTACAGGATAAACAAATCGGCAAGAAGGTCTGTCTTAAATATAAGCTTAAAATATAAAGGAGGAATGATGCTGAAATCACGGTCCATTGTTAAGTCCTTTGCCATACTCACAGTGGTAATGGCGCTTTGCGCGCCGTTATTACTCAGTGCCCAGTCCTGTTGCGGCGAAGTAAAAGACTGCGAAAAAGTATGCACCGAGGTTAGCAAAAAGTCCGGCTACCTTGGGATCACTGGCGGTGATCTTAGCGACGGCGTGAAAAAGGCGCTTAATATCGAATCCGGCGCTGTTGTGGAAACCATCGCCGAAGGCTCACCTGCCGCGAAGGCCGGCATCAAGGTCGGCGATGTCATCGTGGAGATCGACCAGCAGAAAGTGTCAAATTTTGAAGGTCTGCGAGGGTTCGTGGTCGCAAAGCCGAACCAGAAGGTGAATATCGTCATGTTCAGGGACAATAAAAAGATTGCCAAAGACGTCACCCTGGGCGAAAAGGAAACAAAAGAGTTAAAGCTGGAAATGAACCTGCCTGATATTGACTTTAATATCGAGAATTTCAAGGACCTGCTGGGCAAGGGCACGACCGAACTCAAAAAACAGATCGACGAATTGAAGATCGAGGTGGAAAAGCTAAAGGCCGAGGTCGAAAAACTGAAAGCCAAGTAATATACTTGCCACTATAATGACACTACGCCATTACGCCGGTCGGTGCAATGGCGTAATTTCTTTTAGCGCTCAAACCATCTGCAGGAAAAGTGCTTTTAAATATTCGCTTTCCGGAAAATTCAGCGGAACCGGATGGTCTGGTGCCTGGCGGCCATGGTCAATGATCCTGAATGCTTTCTTCGCATCCGATGCCGCACCCTGGAGCATGGTGATAAAATCTTCCATTGATATATGGTAAGAACATGATGAAGTGAAAAGCAAGCCCCCTTCGCGCAAAACCTGCATCGCTTTAAGGTTTATTTGTTTGTAACCGCGCAGCGCGGCGAATTTTTTCTTTCTCGATTTAGTAAAAGAGGGCGGGTCCAGGATGATCGTGTCAAAAGCCCGGTTTTCCCGGGCATAAGCATTCAGTACATCAAAAACATCCTGGCAGGAAAATTGGACCTCGACCTTGTTCAACCGGGCATTTTCCTGCGCGAGCCTGATCGCCGGTTCTGATGAATCAACACCGGTAACCTTAACGTCCACTTTCTGGCCGGCATACAACGAAAAAGCGCCGGTGTAACAGAAGCAGTCGAGGACCTCGCCATGAGCCAAATCCCGAACTCTCTGCCGGTTCAATCGCTGGTCTAAGAAAAATCCGGTCTTTTGACCATTAACCAGGTCCACGAGAAACTTCACGCCATCCTGTTCGATCTCGACCTGCTCTGGAATTGTACCGTGAACCACGGCCGCGCGCGGCTCCAGGCCTTCCAACGAACGCAATCCCTCTTCATCATTTTTTTCATATATCCCGGACGCCGAAAAATCATCAACGAGGACTTTGAAGATCTTGTCCTTGTTCAGTTCCATGCCCAGGGCATTGATCTGAACGACAAAGTACTTATCGTATTTGTCTACGACCAACCCGGGCAGACCATCGCTTTCGCTGAAAACCAAGCGGTAGGTATCGCCCAACCCGTTCCTGATGTCGTTTGCTTTACGCATGCGTTCCTTGATCAAAGCCGCGTCAAAATCTTGCTTATCAGCGGAAAATAACCGTACCGCAATGAGCGAGTGCGGGTTGTAAAAGCCAGAACCAACGGTCTTGCGCCGCTCCTCGACCCTCACCACGGCGCCGGGCACAACGCCATCTTCAACCCGGATGACCTCATTGGAAAAGATCCAGGGATGATTAGTATGCCGGCGATGGACGATAACCTTTTTCATGCAACCTCGTGCGGTATTATACCGCTACTGAACCTCCTGTCAATGCACTGTTGGAAAATTACCGGGGCGCCGGTCCTTTCTGAAAAAGCACCCCGGTGCGTTTTTTCTCTTTTTTTTTCCTTTATTCTATTTTAGCAGTACACCCCGCACGGCATATGCCTTGCCACCAGTCTCGAGCGTGAAAAAATAGATCCCGGATGAAACCGCTCTTCCTTGATCATCTATGCCGTTCCACCGCATAGTGCTGACACCCTGGTCAGGATAACCGGCAAATACGGTCTTTACCAACTGGCCCGCCGTATTGTAGATCTTCAGGGATGACCTGCCGGCCATCGGGATATTATAAAAGATGCTTACCGATCCGCGAGCCGGGATTGGTTTCAATGCTACCAATCTTGACCCCATATCCGGATAGGATCTGAACTCGTCGGCGGAAACGATCCACTGTTTCATCCGCGGCTGTTTGGTCGTGATCTTGACCGCCCTGCCGTTCGCCAGCACTGACGCGCCTTCATCATACATCTTATTGAAGAGGTATGTCCAGCCGTACATCTTGGTCGAATCCTGGTGTCCTACAGTGCAGCTGTAGGGATTGCCGACTTTCTTGTACTGGATGATGATATCATTACGCACTCCCGGACCGGCGGTTGTCGTATCATAGATCACGTACTGGAAGAAGTGGTTACCGGATGGACCGCTGACCGAGTCGCACTGGATCACGAAGCGGCCGTTCGCAGCGTCATTGTAGTACCACCAGGAAGCCGGCGTAGCGGTCGACAGCGTGTCCCAGAAAGCCGCGATCATGTTGGGGGCCGAGGTCTGATTACCATAGTCCACGCGTTTTGGCAGGCCGCTGTTGTACTGTATGGTCAGGGTGCTCCTGCCCATGGCGATCCAGCCATTCGAACACACGGATATGCTGTCAGTGGATGATATGCGCTTCGTGTAGTGTCTTACGGTAAAAGGCGAACGCACCCTCAACGTTGTCATCACTCCGCCCGTGCCGATCGTCGTACCCGAACCACCGTAACTGGGGTTGATCTCGATCCAGTTGTAAACAGGCGCTTCGGTATAGAAGGAATCGGCGTTATCGATAATGAAATACCCCGCGCTGTCTGGGCCGCAAACCGAACCCATTCTCAGCTGGTAGTTCAGCGTGCGCGTATACGCTCCCGAGGTTACAACGAGATCGAACGGCACCAGCGTGCCGATGTTTATCAAGGTGTCCGCCCTCAGCACGAACGGATCCGCGCTATTATTGCCGCGGGTATCAGGGCTGATATCGCCGTAAGAGCCCATTGAATCAACGATCGTAATATTGGCGTTCGTCGTCCTCAGGATCCCGGTCACACCCGAGGCTGCCCCGCTGCCCAGGTTGACCAGCGTGTCGACCAGGGTGACCGTTTCCGAGGGATCAAACCAGGCATTACTGTTTCCGGTGGGAACGGGATCCAGGACCACGGTCCCATAATCACCAAGGCGCAGATCAATGGCCGTGCCCGCCGGCGTGTTGTCGATCGCGCGGCGTGCCCTTACCCTGCCGGCGCCGAATAGCGTATCCTTACCTGCAGTCCCCAGATCAAGCGCCGTGAATTGCATGATGCTGTCGATCTGCGCTACGGTCAGGTTCGGGTTCTTGGATAATAACAACGCGGCAACACCGGCGCAACACGGTGTCGCCATTGATGTCCCGCTCCAACCACTTAAATATCCGGTGTTGTTATTGTACGCACAAGACGTGATATTCACACCGGGCGCTGCGATGTCAGGCTTCAAGAGCCCGGGTCCAGGTCGCCACGGATAATCCCAGTACCAGGGAGCGTCTTCCCAGCATGAAGGTCCGGTTGATGAAAAAGAAGCCAGCGCGTCAGTATTATCGGTGGCGGCGATCGATATCGCTCCTCCCAGTCTTCCCTTGGCCTCGGATGGATGATGCCAGGGTCCGGGCGCATCGCCCGGGCACCTTAGATTGTAAGGAAGGGGACAATATGAGGAACCGCGCTCATTACCGGCCGCGATGAAATAAGCGATACCGGCCAGAGCCACATTGGTGACGCCTTTGCGCCATACGCTGCGGCGCGGTGTCCACGCCATATACCAGCCCAACGACATCGACACTACATCTGCACCGTGGGTGGGCGACAATGGAGGCGCGATCACGAACTGCATCGCGTCCAGAACATTTTTCTCGGAGATAGTATCGGGCATCGGATAGGCAATGTTCGTCCTTACCCGGCATACCATGAGCGAACACTGGGGCGCCATGCCGCACGAATCGCCGGCCGAACCGTCAGAACCGATAGTCCCGCTGCAGTGCGTGCCGTGCCCGGAGACATCCATAGGATCATCGCTGTTTGACTCGAAATTCCATCCGAAATGAGGATAATTAGCGTCGATCCACATGTGGTTACGCAGATCGTAATGATTGTAGTTGCACCCCGTGTCAATAAGCCCGACGATGACGCCCTGACCTTTGTAACCAAGTTGCCAGCATGAATCAGCGGCGACCTTTATGACATTCCATTCGACCGTTCTGGACAATATATCGACCGGCGCTGGTTCGCCTACGGTCAAAAGCACGTTATCGCTGATAATATCCGATGTCTCAAGGTACGCGATCCCCGTAATGTCTGACAGCGTTTCGATCACTGACGGCTTTACCTTGCAGCACACCGCATTGATGATCCAGAATGATGTTATGTCGGACGCGTTGCCTCTTTTTTGTTCGGCGTTAAGAAGCACCAGCACTTCGCTCTGGGTACGGGTTGAAAGCTTCTTGAGTTCTTCGATAACGACATAGCGTTTTTCCCAGCGCGGCAGGTTTTGAGTAATCTGTGCAAGGTATTCTTCGTCGGATTGTTCGTTCATGACGATCATTATTTCGATCGATTCGTTGTCATGGACCTGCAGCATCTTCTCTTCAAGCTGCGGCCCCAGTTCGACCATCGCCGGCAACAGCCCGGCGGTAAGATACAATGTTAGAACAATAACAATAGACCTCATATTACCTCCCTGTCACAAAATAATAATCACCTATCACTGGTTGTCAATACTTTGGTGCTGCAGGAAATTTACCGACCGGAACTAATGAATACTACCGCCCGGCGCTGAAAACATCCATGATCGGCACCAGCTTGTCGCCGGCAACGACCGTTGGCAGGTGGCCGTCCCATTTGTCGATCGCCAGGCGCTGGACCTCGATCTTGCGCAGCTCGATCAGCACCTGCGTTACCTGTTCCTTCTGTAAACGCAATGCCTCGGCTTCAGCCTTTGCCGATTCGATCTTCTGCTGGGCCTCCGTCTTGATCCGCTCCAGGTCGCGCTGGGCCTTTAGTGCCAGCTGCGACGCGGTCACCTTTGCCTCGATCGCCTTGGTAAAATCCGGCGAAAACGAAAAATCGGTTAGGGACACGGCGTCCACCCTGATGCCGTGAATGATCAAGCGGTCTCTGAGGTACTTTTCGATCATCTCTTTCACTTTCGCCCGCTCCGTGATCAGTTTTTCCGCATCATATTGCGCGGTCGAAGCCTTCACCGCTTCCTGGATCGCCGGTTTGATTATCCGGTCCTCATAAGCGCGCCCCAGGGTTTGATATACCACACCTACCTGTAATGGATCCAACCAGTAATTCAGGGTCACCTTAGTGGACACTTCCTGCAAATCGCGGGATGCGCTGGCCGCGCTTGCTTCATATGCTTCAACCCGCACCGACATGACTTCAACGCTCTGGATAAGCGGTACCACCATATAGAGCCCCTCATTTAGAACCCGGCCGCTGACCGCTCCGAATGTCAGAACCACGCCGCGGTGACCGGCATTTATCGTGCCCATGGATGACAGGAATATAATAATGACTACGAACAAAATCACACCCGTAATAAGCCCTTTAATGCTAAAATTGACGGTCCATTTCCGGATACTTCCGATATCCTTTATATCGGGTCTTTTTATATTTATTGCCCAGGTGATACCGATGATCAAAACAACAAGACCGACCACAAATTTCAAGAAACCTATCATAACAACCTCCTTGTTTTGTTTTTGGTTATGGTCATAGTTTCCATCATATTATTTTATTTATGCGATATCGGTTGACCCATTATATATTTTACAAGCCCGGTGTCAATGTCCTCGTATTCAGCTTTACGGGCATTGATCTTTAGCGAATCGTTGCCTGATTGATTTTTAAGACCTCCTGGATATAATTGGCAATGAACATCTGCGTTCTTGGGGGCGGCATGCAGGGCCGGGTCGCGGCTTTCGACCTGGCCAGGTCGGGCCATTTGGTCACGGTCCTTGATATTGACAGATCGAACCTGCGGCGGCTGCGCGGCACGCCGCTTATAAAAACCGTGCGCTTTGATGCCGGCGATAGAAGATCGCTGGTCACATTCATAAAAAAACACCGCTATGACGCGGTGCTCGGCGCCCTTCCGGCGGCGCTCGGGTTTGGCGCCATGCAATGCGCGATCGAAGCCCGGTGCGACATGGTCGACATGTCATATCTTACCGAAGATCCTTTTTTGCTCAATACGAAAGCGCGAAAGCAGGGGGTGCGGATCATCCCGGACGCCGGGTTTGCGCCCGGACTCAGTAACCTGATCGTTGGCCGGGCGGCCAGCGAAATCAAAAAGATCGACCGCCTTCGCATCCTTGTCGGCGGCATACCGCAGGACCCGCGACCGCCCTTCAACTACCGCATCACATGGTCGCCGGCCGACCTGATCGAAGAATACCTGCGTCCCGCACGCATTGTCCATGACCACCGGAAAGTGGTAATACTGGCCCTGACCGGGATCGAGGAATTCACGGTACGGGGAATTGGCAGACTTGAATGCTTTTACACGGATGGGTTACGGACCCTGCTGAAAACCCTCAAGTCGATCCGGCATATGGAGGAAAAAACTATCCGTTATCCCGGGCACGCTGCCCTGTTCAAAACGCTGATCGCCGGCGGCTTTTTGGGTACAAAACCGCTGAAGAACGGTCCCTGCGGCTTCCGGCCCAAGGATCTCACGGTCCAGGTGCTGCGTGACGTTCTCAGCCAAGGCAGTGAAAGGGACATCTCGATCCTGATAATCGAGATCCGGTCTGATCGTGCGAGGCGAAGGTATATGTGCGTTGATCGCTACGATAGACGCCGCCACATGACATCAATGACGCGGATGACGGCATTTTCCGGTTCATTATTCACCCAGTGCTTTAAACAGTACCCGGGCTGCGGCGTGATCCCTCCTGAACAACTTGGTCAGGTCGCGCCTATTTTCGAGTTCATTATCACCCGGTTAGCCAGACGCGGTATCCGCATCGCCCGATCGTGAAAAGAAAAACAACATGGGCAGGTTATTTTTTTATCCTGCCCGCCCTGGTCATTATCGTCGTTTTTCGCGCTTATCCCATATTGCAGGCCGTAAGAATGAGCATGTACAAATGGTCGATCGCCGGTCCGCTGCAGTATGTCGGGAGCAAAAATTTCCAGCGATTATTTATCGATCCTAAATTTTTCCAAGCCCTGGGCAACACTTTGTGGTACATTATTGGCGTCGTTCCGGTCACGGTGATCGCGGCCCTGTTCTTTGCCCACCTGTTGAACCGGAACCTAAAGGGACAGGGGATCTACCGGACCCTTTACTTCCTGCCCGTGGTGACCTCGATCGTGGCCTCCTCGGTCGTATGGAAATGGCTCTTCAATCCCGACCGCGGATTGTTCAACGCGGTTCTGAATCTATTCGGCATTCAAGGGATCGCCTGGCTGAACGACCCGCGAGGGATCCTGGCGATCGCGACCGCGCCGCTCGGTCTAAAATTATCCAATTTTCTGGCCGGACCTTCGATCGCCCTGATCGCGCTGGTGATCATGGCGGTCTGGCACAATCTTGGCTATTGCATTATCATCCTCCTCGCTGCGCTCCAGGTCGTTCCCGGGCATTACTACGAAGCCGCGCGGCTTGACGGCGCCAAAGCCTGGCAACTATTCCGCTACATCACCGTGCCGGCCATTTCACCCGCCATTTTCTACGTGATCATCACCCAGACGATCATCGCCTTCAACACTTTCACGCCCGTCTATGTGATGACACAACCCGCCGGGGGTCCACTGGGTACGACCAGCCTTGTCGTTTTTTATCTTTACGAGCAATCCTTCCGGTTATGGAACCTCGGCTATGCGAACGCGATCGCTTTCGTGCTATTCGTTCTGATCCTGGGTTTTACCCTGATGCAGCAGCGATTTTTTGAAAAAAAGGTTTATTATGAATGACCGTAGACCACATCCGTTCTTTCACCTCATTCTCATCCTGGGAGCTTTCTGGATGGCCCTGCCGTTTTTCTGGATGCTGGTCACGGCTTTAAAATCCAGCAGCGACGCCCTTCGATTTCCACCTACTTTGTTACCGGAAGCGTTCTTGTTCCGCAACTTCATTACCGCCTTTCGTGAAGTCGATTTTCTGCGATATTTCATAAACACGGTCATTATGACCGCAGCCATCACCGCGCTCGTTTACATCACGACCATCCTGGCTGCGTATGCTTTCGCCCGCTTAAAGTTCTTGGGCCGAGAAACGCTGTTTTCATTGTTCCTGGCGATGATGATGATCCCTTTGCCCGTCTACCTGGCACCGACGTATTCCATTCTCAGCCGGCTGGGGTGGATCGATACCTTCCTGGCGCTGATCATCCCCTGGAGCGTCAACGTTTTCGCGATTTTCCTTTTGCGGCAGCATTTCCGGTCCTTGCCGCAGGAATTGTTCGATGCGGCCCGCATGGATGGCCTCGATCATTTACAGATCATCATAAAGATCGTCCTGCCCCTTTCCAAGCCGATCCTGATCACGATCGGTATATTTGAGGTCATCACCAGCTGGAATTCGTTTCTCTGGCCGCTGATCGTCACGCATTCCGACTCCATGCGGACCATCCAGACCGGTCTTTCCTACTTTGCCCAGGCAGAATCAACGAACTATCCGCTGCTTTGCGCGGCGTCAGCGTTCACAACGGTCCCGTTGATCGCTCTCTATTTTTTATTGCAGAGGCATATAATGGAATCATATGTCCGGAGCGGTATCAAGGAATAGATAAAGGAAGCATTCATTAAGAATAAGGGGTCCCGCCGGGACGAAAATGACCTGACCTCCCCCATCTTGACAAGCATATAAATCTGTATAAAATTAACCTTATGAAAGATCTATCAAAGGTTTTGTTGTTTAAATATTTGTCTCCCCAGGAGGTCAATTGGATGCTGGTAAAATGGCGCCCGCGGGAGATATCAAAGGATACCGTAATAATCAAGGAAGGCACGACCGGTGATGAGATGTTCATCATCGAAAGCGGCCAGGTCGAAGTCCAGCTTACTAGGGGGGATCTGGTCTTGATTCTTTCAGAATTAGGTGAATTTTCGTTTTTCGGTGAAATGGCGCTCCTCACTGAAAAACCGCGTTCCGCGACGGTCAAGGCGAAAACTGACTGCCGTGCTCTGGTTCTGAAAAAATCGGATTTTATGGAGATCGTCAACGAAAATCCAAAAGTTGCGGCTAAATTCCTGCTGGCAATGGGTGAAGACCTTTCCAATCGGATCATGACCACGAACGCGAATCTTGAAAATTATTTCTTGATCAATCAGGCAATCGTTGACAACGAATCTTTCAGGAATCTGTACATATTAACACACAAGGCCCCATCGTCTAGTGGTTAGGACATCACTCTTTCAAGGTGAAGATACGGGTTCGACTCCCGTTGGGGCCAGATTTAATATATGGGAACTGGGCAGGGGTTTAAAAGCTTGAAAAACGATAATTCAGGCATCAAAACCCCTAAACCATCAACTATTAGTATAGGAGGTTCCATGAAGAAACTTCTTTATTGTGCTGCCTTATTGCCGTTGTTTTTGATCGGTCAGGAGATATCCGTCTATGGCAACCGCGGCATGTTCAAGCTCCAGTATGCCCAGCCCCATAACATGGGCATGCTGTCTTTTCACCTGTCGTCATCTGAAAGATTTGATAAGATGCGCACGATGCAGGCAGGAACATGGACCGAGGACCGCAAGCATTTTTTCAACGTTTCAGCCGGGTTGTCATATTCGATCATTGATTACCTGGAAGCCCGTTTCCGGGCGACCGCCTTTTTAAAATGGTTTGAAATGAACAACTTCCCGATCCAGCGCGGCGATCCTGACCCGCCATGGGGTTTTGAAACGATCGAGATCGGAGGAAAAACCGGTTATGCTTTTACGCCGGACAAGGTCACACCCCTGACGTACGCATTTGGCGCCGAGTTCCACGTTAACTGGGGACCGCGGCTGCCGACCGATAAAGCAGAATTTGACCGCCGGTTCTATGCGGATTCGTTCTGGGATCAAGGCGCAACCCCGGTAACCCCTCATTTCCCACCCTATATTCCGCATAACCCTGATTATGCCGCGAACGGTCTGGCTGACTTCAGGATCGGACCTTTTGCCGCGCACCTCAATGCCGGGTACCTGGCCACGGGCGTGGACATCAAGCCGCCTTACGTAGATACGAATGAATTTTTGCAAAACTATCTCCGCCCTAATTACATAGTCCATGGCGGCGGCATTGAACTCATACCTCACGAGGAAGTGCGCATTCTTATTGAGACCATGGGTTATTTCGACTCTGACGCACAAAGCGAATCACTCTGGATCACGCCGGGACTGCGGTTTGGCACTAAAAACGTCAGTTTTGACTTGGGCTGCGAGATCGGCCTCCTGGGACGCGAATACTGGAAAGCATTCTTCACATTCTCCGGCGGTGCCGATCTCATCAAGAAAGTCGAGATCCATATTCCGCTCGCCAAGATCACGGGCCGCATCTATGATGCCAAGACCGGCGATCCGATCGCGGCGACCGTGACCCTCCCGGGTTCCGAGAAAGAGCCGATTCAGACCGCGGCCACGGGCACTTATGAATTATCGCTCGCTCCCGGGAACTACCGCGTCCATGTCGAAGCGTCCAACTACCGCTGGAAAGAACAGGGCGCCGTGCTCAAGGACGGTGACCAGCTGATACTGGACTTCACGCTCAACAAAAAAGAGATATCCAAAGTGATGGGCAAGGTCTATGACGCCGAAACCAGGATGCCGCTCATGGCCGAGGTCACGTTCCCACAAACCCAGTACATGCTCGTCACTTCCGATACCTCGGGTATGTATGCCGCGACCCTGGCACCCGGCACGTTCCGGATCCATGCCGAAGCCACCGGATATCAGTTCGATGAAAAAGTCGTCACGCTCCAGGAAGGCGAGACCAGGATCGTGGACATCCCCCTGAACAAGATCAGCCTTGCCCAGTCAACGCTTATGGGCAAAGTATCCGATGTCGAAAAAGGAACACCAGTCCTTGCCCAGATCACGTTCGTCGATACAAGGATCCCGGTGACTACTACCGATCCTACGACCGGCATCTACAAGGCAACAGTACCGCCGGGCACTTACTCGGTCAAAGTCGAAGCCCAGGATTACGTAATGGAAAGCGCGCCGGTCGTCCTCGCCAAAGACGAAACCAAGATCCAGAACTTTGCCCTGCGCCGGATCCCCAAAACCGGCGAGAGCTGGGTTTTGAAGGGCATTTATTTCGACTTCAATTCAGCGATGATCAAGCCCGAATCATATCCTGTGTTGGATGACGCGGCAAAGGTACTGCTCGCTAAACCGTCCATGCGTGTCGAGATCAGCGGACATACTGACAGCATCGGCTCGGATTCGTATAACCAGAAACTCTCCTACCAGCGGGCCAATGCAGTGCGAGACTACCTCATCACCTATCACAAGATCGATCCGTCGCGCATCATTGCCATTGGTTATGGAGAAGCTCAGCCAATAGCGGATAACCGAACCAAAGCAGGCCGTGACCTCAACCGAAGGATCGAGTTCAAAGTACTGAGCCAGTAGGAATAAAACTGAAAACTTAAAGTCCCGCGCGGTGTTCCTAGCGCGGGACTTTTCTTTTTATAAGCAACTCAGTTTCTACTTTACGCCGCGCACGATCTCCTTTTCGATCTTGTCCAGAAATCTGAGGTCGCCGACCGTCTCGAACATCCGGTTGGCGCCCAAGAACATGGTCAGCGCTTTTTTATCATTCCCTTCCCGCTTCAGGGCAAATCCCTTGAGGAAAAGAATCTCGGCCGCCATATCGCTGGCCGGCAATGACTTCAAGCGGTCCCAGGCTTTGTCAAGCTGCCGGCGTGCCGCCGCGTATTCCCGGCATGCGATCGAGACCTTGGCCCGCAGGATATCGGCGTAAACCAAGTTCGAATAATCATGTTCTGATTTTACCTGCAAGTTCAGCCGCGCGATCAGCGACCTGGCGCGCCTGATATTGTTTGCCATCAATGCGTAATCGATCTCTTCCATGAAACAGCTGACATAGTAGCTGCTAACGTCGACTTTCTTCAAGTACTCGTTGCACGCTTTCATGGCCGCAAGACCCTTGCGCACCTGTTTCATCTCGCGGCAAAGCTCGCTGATATTGAGATTGGTGAAGATATGGCCCTCGGTAAAATCGGTTTCCTTCGCATACTGGATAGCCAGCCGGTAGTTGCTCATCGCCTGGTCGTACATCAAACGCCGGAAATATATCCAGCCCAGGTTGTTATATATATACGCCAGGTTCCGTTTCGCGCCGATCAGCTTTGCCTTGGCTAGCGCCTTCTGGTAATATTCTTCAGCCTTGGCGATATCAAAATGGACATGAAGCACTCCCAGATCCAGCAGCGCGATCAGGATCCCTTGCTGGTAGCCGATCTCTTCATATAATTCGAGCGCCTTGTGATACAGCTCTTCGCTCTCCCTGATCTTGAACTCATGTTCGTTAATGATCGCCAGGTTCAGATAGCACGCCGCGATGCCTTTCTTGTCGGCGAGCGCCTGTCTTAACATCAGCCCTTCATGGAGATACTTCCGCGCCCGGTCGAACTCACCCAGGTTCTGATGGGCGATCCCGATGGTCACATATGTCACCGCCAAGTCTTTTTTACTGACCGATTTCTTGTTCTTCAGTATGGCTTCGCATTCTTTCTGGGTCCGTTTGAAGTGACCAAACCGTGATTGGATGAACGCCAGAGCGGATTTGAACGCGTACTCATTGGTAGTTCCCTTCACGAGTTCCAGACCGCGGCGGTAATAACCCATGCTTTCCTTGAAGTTGCCCATGTTCTCGCAGACCTGGCCCAGCTTCTCGTATATCTTGTGATCGTTGGGTCTGATATTCAGGCAGACCAGAAGATTTTCCATGGCCAGCTTGTACTCTCCCGCGTAATGGGCGATCTCGGCGATGGCGTACTTTATTCTGTATATCTTCTCGATGTTATCCTCGTAGTGCAGGCAGTGTTCATAGAATTTGATCGCCACCCTGTGTGCATAATGGTCCCTTGCTTTCAGTGCCGCCAGTTCGGAATAATACAGGATCTTGCTGACATCATTAGCGCGGGTGAAATGTTCTGTCAGCTGTTCGTAATATTCGGGCAGATTAGCATGGTAATAGCTTTCGATCGCAACGCCTACGTCGCGGTGCAGTTTGGCGTTGTCGGCGCGTGAAATGGAATGGTACGAGATCTGCCGAACGATATCTTCGCTGAAGAAAAAGATGTCGCGCGCCCTTTCCTTTATTAAACCCGTAATCATCAATTCATCCAGAGCATCAAGGACCTCCCCGACATTACGCTTGCTGACCAGCGCCAGGAATTCGGCGTTGAATTCCTGTCCGAAGACCGCGGCGATCTCAAGGAAATGACGTATGTTTTTGTCCAGCAGATTGACCTTTCTCAGGATCGTCTCCTCGATCGACGAGGGGATAACAAAGCCTTCTTTGTGCATGAATACCCATTCCTTGCCGTTCCAGTATATCTTCTTCTGTCGCTCCAGTTCCCGCATGATCTCTTCGGTGTAAAACGGATTTCCACCGCCCTGCTGGTAAACGAACCTGGCCAGCGCCGGCGGAACCGTGCCCATCATCGCCTCCAGCAACTTGGATGACTGGTTGGAGTTCAACGGCGACAGGGTTAGCTGCGTGTAAAGCTTCTCGCGCGCCCAGAGTCCGAAGAATCCGTTGATCTGCGATTGTTTGATCTCCTCAACGCGGTAAGTCCCAAAAATATAGATGTTTTCCTTGATGTTGCGTATAAGAAAATCCAACAGTTCACAGCTGGGACGGTCGGTCCAGTGCAGGTCGTCGATAAGCAGGATCATCACGAGCGGCGACAGACTATGCGCCATGCTTATGAAGAACGAACTAATGCTGTTAAACAGGCTGTATTTATCAAGGTCATCCACCAGCGCGGTCTTAAGCGCGCTTTTGTCGGGGAAGAATTTCATCACTTCGGCGCGCTGGGTCAGCGGCATTTTCTTCAAGGCCTCCTGGACGACCGTGAATTCGTTGGCGAACAATTCGCGGAACAGGTTTTTAAAAGGGTGATACGGCACTGAAGACAGGGCGGCGTAAGAATTACCCCTCATGATCGTCGCCTTCACGAATTTGTTCTTGATCTCGTGCGTGAGCCGGGTCTTGCCGATACCCGCTTCACCGGCGATAAAAATGGTTTTGTATTCTTTTAATTTACCCAGGCACCAGTTAGCCTCGTCTTCGCGTCCGATCGTTACCGGCGATGGAATGACCAGTTTTTTCACGACTTCCGGCTTCAGGCCGATCTGGTTCTTGCCTTCTTTTTTGGCCTGATACATCAAGTTATCGGCTTTGCTTATCAGCGTCTCAATGGTCATGCCGTCATCCGGGAAGATCGCGAAACCCATGCTGCATAGGATCTTGTGGCCGATCATTTTCAGGCTATTCAGGTTGGCGATCATCCGCTGAGCGAGGTCTAGTATACCCTTTAGATCGGTATTGGGAACAAGAATTATGAATTCGTCGCCGCCGTAACGCACCAGGTTGTCGACTTCACGCACGCTTGATCTTAAAAATCGGGTGAATTCGATCAAGACCTTATCGCCTTCCAGATGACCATAGGTGTTATTGATATCCCGGAAATTATCGATATCCAGCAAAAGCAGGGCAAATTTCGTCGCGAAACGGTTTGCCCGCTTTATTTCATTGTCGATCCAGTAATACAGAAATTTACGGTTATAAACCCCGGTTAGCTCATCGTAATAGATCTCTTTCATGCGGTAAAGAAATGGTGATCAGGCTGCCATACGAAAACTTTGGACCATTATTCATACCTCAGCGCTTCGATGGGGTTTAAGGAAGCGGCCTTTCTTGCCGGGTAAATACCGAAGAAAATACCGACCGCCGCTGAAAAACCGAAACCGAGAACGATCATCCAGAAAGCCACCGCCGCTTTCAGCGGCGATACCGCTGAAATAACTTTGGCAAGGAGGATGCCGAGCATGATGCCGATCAAGCCGCCGATCAGAGCGAGCGTAATCGACTCTGCCAGGAACTGCAGCATGATATTGTTGTTCGAAGCGCCCACAGCTTTCAGGATCCCGATCTCGCGCGTCCTCTCAGCCACCGAGACCAGCATGATATTCATGATCCCGATCCCGCCGACGATCAGCGATATCGCCGCGATCGCGATGATCGCTACGAAGCCGACCTGAGTGATGCTTTTGTATATGTCCATCAGCATTTGTTGAGTATTAATGGAAAAATCCTCCTTATCATCAAGGCTCAAACCGCGCCGCCGGCGCATAAGCTCGCGTATGTCATCGATCGTCTGGTCGATCTTTTTAGGATTTTTTGGCGTCGTGGCGATCATCAATGAATTGAAGACCCTTTCCATGCCCTGCGGCTTGGGAAAGATCTTTTCGATCACGCTGATCGGCACCAGGACATTGTTGTCCATGGTCTGCCCGAGGAACGAACCCTTCGCGTCCAGCACGCCGATAATGACCAGCGTCTTGCCGCGGACATTGAGATGAAGGCTGACCGGGGATTCGTTGGGAAACAGGTTCTCACGCACGTAATCGCCGATAATGCACACCATTCGGCGGTGCGTGATATCGTCCTGGGTCAGCGGTCGGCCGGATACTACCGTG
Source organism: bacterium (assembly GCA_036382775.1). Classification (NCBI taxonomy): domain Bacteria; species bacterium. The sequence goes on from DASVHD010000035.1 coordinate 217,143, forward strand.
TAGTTAAGGACTTCAAAATAATCCTCAGTCGACCCGATGAATTCGATATTGTTAACCTTCTTGTCCTTATAATAAAGCCAGGACACCTGCTGGTTCGCAAAAACCGGCGCCACTTTGCCGACGGAAGGCAGTTTCTTCAGGGCCTCCGCGTCCTCCATGGTGAGGTCTTTCCTTTTCTGTATTTCCTCGAAATCAGTGTGTCCCATCATGAAACTGTACTTCATCACGTAAATGACGTTAGAACCAAGCGAATTGATGGACGACGCGACCGAACGGTTGAGTCCCTCGATCAGCGACAATATCGCGATCACGGTGGTCACGCCGATAATTATTCCCAGCGTCGTCAGGAAAGAACGCATGCGGTGGGTCTTGAATGTCTGCAGCGATAAGGCGATGGTCTGCAGGATATCGTTCATGCGATCTTGCCGTCTCTCAAGGTCACGATCTTTTGGGCATGGTTGCCCACCTGAAGGTCGTGCGTGACCAGCACGATCGTGTTGCCTTCTTTCACCAGGCTGTCAAACATGTCCATTATTTCCGAACCGGTACTGGAATCCAGGTTGCCGGTCGGCTCATCGGCAAAGATGATCTTGGGATTGTTGATCAAGGCCCGCGCGATCGCCACCCGCTGGCATTCTCCGCCCGACAGTTCGTTCGGACGATGCGCCATCCGGTCGGCGAGTCCGACCTTGTCAAGCATTTCCCGGGCTTTTTCAAGACGCTCGCGCCGGCCCGCGCCCGCGTAGATGAGCGGCATGGCGACGTTCTCCAGCGCGCTCAGGCGCGGCAACAGGCTGAAGTTCTGGAACACAAAACCGATGAACCGGTTCCGGATATGCGCCAGTTCGTTATCCGACAGCTTCGACACGAGTTTGTCGTCGAGGTAGTAGTCACCGGTCGTCGGCGTATCCAGGCAACCCAAGATGTGCACGAGCGTTGATTTCCCGGAGCCGGAAGGCCCCATGATCGAAAGGTAATCGTTCTGACGGATTTCGAAATCAATGCCATCCAATGCCCTTACCGCGACCTTGCCCCGCCAGTAAGTCTTGTGGACATCTTGTAGTTTGCAGAGCACTGCGTTAGCGGACATAAGCCGGCTTTTCGTTATGCGTGTTTTCGGACAAACCTGATCGCTGAACGTGTCCTCATCGATTGTTTTTCCTGCTCTCCGGACGAACGGACCTTGATCGGGTCACCGTCTTTGAGTTTTGACAGAACGCGAAATGGTCCGGTTATGACCGTGTCGCCTTCGGCCAGCCCTTCCAGGATCTCGGATTCGGTGTCGCTGGAAACACCGATCTTCACTTTTTCCAAATGAGCCTTGCCGCCATGGATGACAAAGGCGGTTTCGCTCAGCGTATCCTTGATCTTCCTGCTTCCGATCACCTGCACGGGCACAACAAGCACGTCGGTTAGGTGGTGCGTGATGATGCTGGCATTCACGTTCATGCCCGGTCTCAGGACCGGCGAGAAGTTAGCCATTTCGATCTCAACTTCAAAGTCGGTGGTCTTTTCGGTCGAGAGCTGTGTGGTCAGGGGCATAAGACCGACCCTTACGACCTTGCCGTGAAAAGTTGAATCGGGCAGCGCGTCCGGCATGACATCCACTTCCTGCCCGACCGCGACCGACGGCACGTCTGTTTCATCGATCTTCACGATCGCCAGCATCTTTGACAGATCGGCGATGGTGGCCAGGACCGTTCCCTGGTAGTTCATCGTTCCCATCACGGCCGTTTCTCCCTCCTCGATGTTTATCTTCATGATACGCCCCGAAATGGGCGCGTGGATCCTGGTCTTCTGATAGGTGTCCAGGGCTTGCTCGTACTGAGCCTGCGCCGACCCGTAAGCGAGCTGGGTCTGCTCGTACTCGCCTTTGGAGATCATCTCTTTTTCATACAGGACCTTGATCCGGCTGTAATCCTGGTCGGCTTGTTTACGCCGCGCCTCCGCCAGCTTGAAATTGGCGGCCGCCTGCACGTCATCAAATTGAATGATCAGGTCCCCCTGCTTGACGTAATCGCCTTCCTTGAAATATAATTTCTTGACCTTGGCGATTATTTCAGCCGCGATATCGACCTGGGCTTTTGCCTTCAGCTCGCCGGATGCGGACACTTTTGTAACAACCTCGCCTTTCTTGACGACCGCCACCTCGATCTCCTTGCCTTTGCTGGCGCCACGCAAGTTCAAAACGACGATCAACGCGATCAGAACCACCGCCCCGACCACGATCAGTAGCTTTTTATTCATTAGCTGCTCCTTATCAAAACCATTATTGCCTGCCCGGCCAAACGTGCATCACCGCTCCTGTTCGCCGATCAGATAGGATAAATTCGCCCTTTGCACGTAATAATCGGTCAATGATTGAACATAGGTCACCCGTGCATCGTATCCGCTGGACTCGATCGTCAACAAATCGAGCAGTGACAGCGCGCCCAAAGCATACCGCTCAGCCGCGATCTTTGCCGCCTCATCCGTAGCTTCATAGCTTTTTTTAGCAAACTGCAGACGGTCGTACGATTCTTGCAGTGAAAAATATGCGGTCCGCAGTGATTTTTTAGCTTCCATTATCGTCCGGACCCGGGCGTAACTTTTCTGACGCGCATCAGCTCGCGCATTCAGGACCTTGAAGATCAATCCTTTCAGTTCAAAGATCGGCAAGGCTACGGAAAAACCGTAGTTCGTCGCCGCGCGGTCGCTGAAGTACTCAAAATCGAACTTGAACGAATCGGCATAGAGGGTTTTTGAGTAGAAAAAAGATATTCGCGGCATGAAAGACAGGTATGATGCGTACAGGTTAAGACGGGAGATGCGCTGCACCTGGTCTGCGACCCGGATCGAGTAATTCACCCTTTCCAGCAGGGCAAGCAGGGAATCGATATCCATGAAAACCACCGAATCGGGTTCGGTTATTGAGTCCACGGGCACGTAAATCCGGTCGGCGCCCAGCAGCGTCTTGAGCTCTTCCCGGGCAGTAGCTTCCATGGTCTTCGCCCGCGCCTGGTCTTGCAGTGTGCGCAGTCGAAAAACCTCGGCCTGGAGCATTTCCAGCCGGGACGCTGAACCAAGATCCAGCTTGGTCTTCACCAGGTCATAGTTCTTCTGAGCCCGCTCGATCGCGACCGTCGATGACCGCACGAGTTCCCGTCCGTTTATGAGATTGTAATAAGCGGTCTTGATCCGCAGGATCAGTCCGGCAACGTCGGATCGGTGCTGGATCTTACTTCCGGTAAGCTGTCCGCCGGCGACGAAGATCGAGCTTATGATGTCCAGATCGAATACCGGCAGCGTGGCATTCAGGGCATTGGTGCATTGAGATGTTTCAACATCGTTCAATTCATTGGTCGACATGGTCGTGGTTGCGGACAGAGTAGGAAGGATGTTAAAAAGACTTTGGTAGAATTGTATCCGCGCTTTTGTCACAGACAACTGCGATTCAAAATAAGCAGGGCTGTTCATAAATGCGCGTTCGATGGCATCCTGCATGGTTATCGAATCAACCTGAACCTGGGTCAGCAATATGATCAGTAGCATACGGATTTACGTTGAAAAAACTTGTTGTCCTAGGCTGGACGGCCGCCCAGGCCTCCAAGGGCGGCACCGATGAAGATCGATACTAAGAGGATCAGAAATATAAGGATGAACGCGTTTTTCTTCGATAGATTATTGGTTATACTGATCCCCAGCGCCACCAGGGCCATTTCCCATATGACAAACCCGTCAAAACCGGCAAGTACGCGGTAGGCAAATGAACCTTTGTCCATACCCGGAACGATCAATGCCAGGGAAGCCGAAACATACAGGGATTTCGTAAGTAAAATAAGGATTATCCTGATGATCGTGCTGGGGATGCGAACCAGCGCGGCATGGCTCACTACGGAAAAAACCGTTTTGAATGAACTCATTCCGCCGAAAACCGGTATCAGCACGTTGATCAAAAGGCTGAATATCAACAGAATGACTACCGTTATAATGACCGCGAACACTCCGCCCAATACCGCCGCGATAGGTCCACCGATAAATTGTTTCGCCTGTTCGATCTGCTCGTCGGACATACCGCGTTCCCGCATCGCTTCTTCTTGTTGGGTAAGCGCTGTGTCCTTGGTTAAAAAGACAGTAATTACGGCTGAAAGCACAATGACCACTAAAACTATGATCAGGGGTTTTATCCATTTCGGTTTTTCCTTCAATTTTTCAAAAACTTTTATTGGTGAAAAAAAGATATCTAACATTCAGTATTTTAACCAATAATGACCGCGTGTCAACCCCGTTGACACTGTGATTTTAAGGCATATAATAACGCGTGAAGGTGTTCATAACCGGAGCCGATGGCGCGCTGGGGCAGGAAATGCAGAACATCCTAAGGGCCGAAAAAGTTAATTTCCTGCCCACGGACATCAATCAGCTCGACATTACTTATTTTAAGAAAGTCAATGAATCGGTCATGGCTTACCGGCCTGACGTCATAATCCATTGTGCCGCAATAAGCGACGTCGACGAGTGCGAAAAAACCAAAGATCTGGCATACCGGATCAATGTTCTGGGCACGCTCGGACTGGCGATCATAGCAAACAAGATCGATGCTAAGATCGCATATATAAGTACGAATTTCGTCTTTGACGGTAAAGCCGAACAGGCCTATGGCGAATATGACACGGCGAACCCCATAAACGAATACGGCCGGACAAAATATCTGGGGGAACAGTGCGTGCGCGACACCTGTGAAAAATACTTTATTATCCGTACCGCCTGGCTCTTTGGGTTCAATTCCAAGACGTTCGTTTCCAAATTCCTGCAATCAAAGACAAAGCCCTCGTACCTCGACGTTATTTGCGATCAGACCGGTTCTTTTACATATATCCCGGACCTTGCACGAACGATCCTGTCGCTGATCGTATCAGACCATTATGGCCTTTATCATATCGTGAACTCAGGGCTAGGTACATGGCTCGATTTCATGCTCCGGGCCAAAGAACTCATGCGGTTCAACACCGAGATCAGACCTGTAAAAACCGAGGAACTCGACCTTGCCGCGCCGCGTCCGAGGTTTGCCGCGCTGGCGTCAAAAAATTATGAATTTTTATTCGAAAAAAAATTAAGGGTATGGACCGATGCTTTAGCGGATTTCATAAAGTCAATTCAAGGGCCGGGCAAATAATGAAGGCGGCGCTGTTCTCAGAAAGTCATGAAATATTGACTTTCCTCCAACAATCAATATAATTCACGGTATGAAAGGCCTCATCCTTGCCGGCGGTTTTGGAACGCGTCTGCGGCCTTTAACATATACCGGGGCAAAACAGCTTATACCGGTAGCCAACAAACCGATAATCATCTACGGTATTGAAGCCCTGGCCCGGGCCGGTATCAAGGACATTGGCGTTGTCGTGGGTGAAACTGCCGCCGAAGTACAAGCGGCCCTGGGCAATGGCGATCTTTTCAATATCAGGATCACCTATATCCGCCAGGAGGCGCCGCTGGGCCTGGCGCACGCCATAAAGATCTCCCAAAAATTTTTAGGCAATGATCCTTTTATCATGTACCTTGGCGATAATCTGCTAAAACAGGATCTCGCCGAACTGATCACTAAATTCAACAACATGAAATCTGATGCCTTGATCCTGCTGACCGAGGTGCCTAATCCCCAGCAATTCGGGGTCGCAGTCATCGACAAAAACGGGAAGGTGATAAAACTCATTGAAAAACCCAAGGAACCGCCTTCAAACTATGCTCTCGTCGGTGTCTATTTGTTCAATACCACCATATATAAGGCGATCGACAATATTAAACCGTCATTGCGCAATGAACTGGAAATAACCGACGCCATCCAGTGGCTTCTGGAGAACAAATACAATGTCGCTTCCGACATTGTGAAGGGCTGGTGGAAGGACACGGGTAAGCCCGAGGACATTATTGAAGCGAACCTCCTGGTCCTGGAATCGATCGAACCTCTCAACGAGGGTGTAAGCGTTGATTCGGTCATCAACGGACGCGTCCGTATCGAAAAAGGCGCCCGGATCGAAAAGAGCGTGATCCGGGGACCGGTGATCATAGGCCAGGGAGCGCGCATTATCAATTCCTTCATCGGTCCTTTTTCATCGATCGGGAATAATGCCATTATCGAAAACTCAGAGATCGAATGCAGCGTGGTCATGGAGGGCGCGAAGATCAAGGATATCGAAAAAAGGATCGACCGCTCGATCATCGGCAAGAACGTCGAGATCAGCCAGGTGGACCAATCGCCGCGCACCTATAAATTCATAGTGGGCGATCAGAGCAACATTGAACTGGTGAAGTAAAGGAAGGAATAGACGATGGATTTCGCAACCAGGGTGTTTGCCAGGAAGCTCTCAGGTATCTTGTTTGTTATCGTCGCGACCATATTCCTGCCGGTTTCGCTTATTTCCGGAGAAGATGGAGAAGAGACCGTGAAACCGGTCGACGTATATGTGGGTGTTTATGTTAACCAGATCTTCGATGTGAGCCTCAAGGATAATAAATTCTCGGTTGATTTTTATGTCTGGTTCCGCTGGATCGGGGACAGCGTAAACCCGGTCGAAAGTTTTGAGGTAGTCAACGGCCGGATGGATTCAAAAAATGGCGTTTACGAGGATGAAATAAAAGGTTACCAGTATGCCAGCTGCCGGGTCGTCGCCACCATGACCAAGTTCTGGGATATTTCAAAATTCCCCCTTGATGATCACATCATGACGATCGAGATCGAGGATAACGAAAACGAGGATTTCAAGCTGACGTACATTCCCGATACCGGGAATTGCGGCATCAATCCCCAGGTGGAAGTACCGGGCTGGAAGGTATCCACCGCCAGCGCCAGCGTTGTCGGCCATTCTTATCAGACGAACTATGGCGATATCTCGCTGCCGAGCAACAATGAATCCGTCTATTCCCGTTTCATATATTCCATCGCGGTGGTGCGGCCAGGCTACGGTTATTTTTTCAAGCTGTTCTTTGGGGTTTTTATCGCGGCCATGATCGCCTTCTTGACGTTCTTTATAAAACCCACTGACCTTGACCCGCGCTTCGGGCTCGGGGTCGGAGCGATATTCGCCGCCGTGGCCAGCGAATACGTGATCGCCTCCGCATTGCCCGATACAAATCTCATAACGATGGCGGACAAGCTGCACATCCTGGCGTTCATTTTCATCTTTCTTTCCATCGCCGAATCGGTCCTGTCACTCAGGCTTTTCTCAACCGACCGGGAAGGACTGTCAAAGAACCTGGATAAAACATGCTTCATTGTCTTCATGGCCGTTTACATAATCCTGAGTTTCTTGTTGATTGTACTGCGGTGATGAGTACACATGAGAAAGGGAATATTATCAGGCAGGTAATAACATGAAAAAGAAATCGATCATTGATGGCGTCACGGTTAAAAGCCTGCGCTTGATCCCGGATGAACGGGGACGGCTCATGGAGATCTTGCGCCGTGACGATGAACTGTTCGAGAAATTCGGCCAGGTCTACATGACGACCGCGTACCCGGGCGTGGTCAAAGCCTGGCACTATCACAAGCTCCAGAACGATAACATGACGGTGGTCAAAGGCATGGCCAAGATCGTGCTCTACGACAACCGGCCCAAAAGTCCGACCAAGGGCGTGATCAATGAATTTTTCGCAGGCGATGACAATCACGTCCTGATCCACATCCCGAAACTCATCTGGCATGGTTTCAAGTGCATCAGCAACAAGGAATGCATCATCGTCAACACGGTCACCGAATGCTATGATTATGAAAAACCCGATGAATACCGCAAACACCCTCACGATTCCGACATTCCGTACGACTGGAACAGAAAAGATGGCTAGACCATCAATTTCTAAATCCGAATTTCTAATTTCTAAACAAATCCAAATTTTTCTAATTCAAAATCCAAAACAAAAAAATCCGTTTTTTGAAAATTTGAATTTTATATTTAGATATTGTTTATGTCTCATGCTGAGTATTCGACACGAAGCGGGATTTCGGATTTTGAAATTAGAATTTAATACGGAGACGTCAGGTCGACGAAGGATTACAGCACTATGAAGGTACTGATCACCGGCGGTTGCGGTTTCATCGGTTCGAATTTCATCAAGTATTTCAACAAAAGGTATCCCCATTATAAGATCCTGAACGTCGACAAGCTGACCTACGCCGGCAATCTCGAGAACCTGAAAGGGCTGGAGAGGAAAAAAAATTATAAATTCGCCCGGGCCGATATCAGTAACGCTTCGATGATGAGAAAGCTGTTCGACAAGTTCAATCCTGACTCGGTCATTAACTTTGCCGCCGAAACCCACGTCGACCGGTCCATCCTGAGCCCGGCGCCATTTATCAAGACGAACGTGATCGGCGTGAGCGTGCTGCTCAACCTTTCGCTGAAGCACAAGGTAAGGCGTTTCGTCCAGATATCGACCGACGAGGTCTACGGCTCCATCCTCCACGGCCGTTTCCGGGAAGACAGCCCGCTCGATCCTTCCAGCCCTTACGCGGCGAGCAAAGCTTCTTCGGATGCGCTGGTTATGTCCTATTACAAAACGCACCGCTTACCCGTCATCATCACCCGCTCATCGAACAACTACGGACCGTACCAGTTCCCGGAAAAATTGATACCGCTGACCATCATCAACGCGCTGACCAACAAGAAAATCCCTGTCTACGGCGACGGCATGAATATCCGGGACTGGCTTTTTGTCGAAGACAACTGCAGCGCGATCGATTCGGTCTTTCACTCCGGAGAGATCGGCGAGGTCTATAATATCGGCGGCGAGAATGAGCTGGAAAATCTGTACGTCGTAAAAATGATCGTCCGCATTCTGGGGAAACCAGACAAGCTCATGACGTTTGTTCAGGACCGGCCCGGGCATGACTGGCGGTATTCATTGTCTTTGAGCAAAATCCGCCGGCACCTGAGCTGGCATCCCTCGACGTCGTTCGAGAGTGGTCTGAAAAAGACCATTGAGTGGTACAAGAAGAACACCAGATGGATCAAAAGCGCCCAGACCGGCGAATACCGCAACTTCTACGCGAAATACTATTCGCAGCTCGGGCTCGATACCCGCTGACCCTCTCGCAATTCTTACTGTAATCAATCCGAGGTTACTTTCTGTCCAGCCGATTATTAAGATCATCAGCTGATTCCTGAATGGCTTTATGTATGGCAGGTCAATTTTCGTTCCATTTTCTAAATAGAATTCTCAGACAATGATAGACGTTGCCCAATGGATGACCGTATACATTATTCTGGAGAGAATCCTTGACACAAGGATTATCCCAGATAAACTATCGATGCCCCGGAGGCAAGCATGAAATATAAGAGACCAAAACACCTTACCTACGCACAGACGATCCAATTTCACGGCCACGATGGGCCGTTCCTCGCTTTGGGTTACAAGCTCGGGCAGTATCTGGTTGACCGTCTCAACCCAAAAGGCATTATGGATTTGACTATAACCGTCAGAACCCGCCTGGAAAAACCTTATACCTGTCTAATCGACGGTCTGCAAAGCTCGACTTTCGCGACCATTGGCAAGGGTAACCTTCGGATCATGGACCGCCCGACCAAAATAATATCGGTAACCGCGGCCAGGAACACGAAAAAGCTAAAAATCCTGATCAGCAATCAGGCCATGAAGATCTGTCAGACCGGCGGCGATCTAAAGAAAGCAGCCAGGCTCATCTTCAATACCCCGGACCGGATTCTCTTTACCGTCAAAAAATCGTAACCGGAATTTATCCCTATCGATAATAAATGGATGCTTACTATTCTGATAAACTGTCGGCAGAAAGGCTCAGACGCTGCTATGAACTCGCGACGCTCCGGGTCCGGCAGTATCTGGAAGCGGAAATCGATTTTGTCCGCCGGAAAATTCAACTCGGGGATTGGGTTCTTGAACTGGGATGCGGTTACGGACGGATCATTCCGCAGCTTGCCGCCCAGTCCGACCTGATCGTCGGTATTGATACGTCCTATTCATCAATAATGCACGGACATAACGTAATAAAGAATACCAATCATTGTCATCTCCTGGTGATGAACGCGCTTCAGCTGGGATTTCCGGATCAGACCTTTGACCGGGTTATCTGCATTCAAAATGGCATTTCCGCGTTCCATGTCGATCCCAGGATTCTGATCCGGGAGGCAGTCCGGGTGACCAAACCTGGGGGTTCAGCCATTTTTTCCAGCTATACCGACGAATTCTGGCCTTTCCGGCTGGAATGGTTTGAACTTCAGGCGAAGGCCGGTCTGGTGGGTGAGATAGATTATGATAAAACCAAAAACGGAGTTATCGTCTGTAAGGACGGGTTTACCGCGACGACCGTCCGGCCTGAGGATATTAAGGAATATACGAAAGGGATCAAGGCGGAAATTCGGATCGAAGTCGTTGATCAATCCAGTGTTTTTTACGAAATAATTCTCTGAAAAATGAAAAATCGAAAGGTCGGTCCATCAACACGAATAGTGGCTACCGCAAGTTATCGCACGTTAATACGCTATATAACTTATACATATTACTGGCAGATTTAATAAATGTTGGCTTTTTACAACTGGTCGGCGTTATTTCATTAGATCTGATGTTTATAATAATGTTAATCTTGCGATAGTCGATCACTGATATGAAAAATGATTATTTAATATAGCCGGGGAATATTTTTCTCAAATATTTCATCATTTTATCTTTATGAATGGTTATGGGGTCAGCCCTCGAAATTAGAAACTATTGTGCTTCGCAGATAGATTGTAGTGATAAAACCAGCAGATTGCACCGTTTTTTAATAAAATTCCATTAGGTGCAAACGGTACGCAAAAGTCAGCGCCCCGCCTTTGTTCAAACAAAGCATCCGCATCATTGTTGACATCTCGATTACTTTTACATATACTGATGCATGAAAGTAAAGCATTTTGGAATCTTTCAATGTCTTTGCCGTTAAATCAAGCAAGGAGGATGATTTATGAAATTTATTATTACAGTTTTTCGTGACGAAGACGGAATGTTCATAGCTGAGTGCCCATCAATTCCCGGCTGTGTAAGTCAGGGTAAAACTGAAAAAGAAGCCGAAAAAAACATTCGCGATGCGATCAAGGAGTGCTTAAAGGTGCGGGCGGAAAGAGGAATGCCGCTGACGGTAACTACTCGTAAAGTAGAAGTCCACGTTTAATGTCCACAGTACCTATACTGAAACCGCGTGAAGTGGTTAGAACATTTAGAAAATTCGGTTGGGAAGTAGCTCGCCAAAAAGGTAGTCATATTATTATGACAAAAGAAGGACACGTAGCCACTTTATCAATTCCAAATCACCCCGAAGTTGCTCGTGGCACGCTGCGAAGCTTAATTACCAAGTCAGGAATAACAGTCGAAGAATTCTTGGTTGCCTTGGACTAGCAATACTGCGAAATCGATAAGTCGGACAAATCCCTGAATTTAGGATCAAATCTGGAAATTAGTCCCCATTCTGTTGCGCCGATAGATTACCCCCTCCCTGCGGGAAGGACGATTAGAATTAATTATTTAATAGGGAGAGGAGTGTGGAAGACGCATACGACAGCGCAACGATTGCAGAAATACTGGATTCCCGCTGGAGTTTACCCCGTACCCGATACGGGGCGGGAATGACAACGGAGGGCTCGCAATGACCCCGATTAGACTTTCAGTCTAACGAGGCAGGCAGAAACAATGGATTCCCGCATGCGCGGGAATGACAATGGTGGGATTGACTTTCCTTCGTTTTCTCGTATAATACAACCGCGGGTCATTAGCTCAGTTGGCAGAGCATCGGATTTTTAATCCGGTGGCCGCAGGTTCGAATCCTGCATGACCCATTTTAAAGAACGAAGTTATGAGGTTACGGGGTTAAGAGGTTTTGAAAAAACTTACAAAATCTTTAAAAGCAAGATGTTATGAGGGTATGAAGTTAGGAAAAAGCTTACCAAAATTTATTAAGAAAGTAAGAAGGTATGAAGGTAAGAGGTTAAAAACAACGATAATAATGAGATTGCCACGGTCGCCACAGCGACCTCGCAATGACAAATAGGGATTAAACGAAGTTAAGAATATGACGATAACAACTATCGCGCTGATCGCGCTTTTCAGCCAGACCCCGAAAACGACAGTCCATTTTTTCTATAGCCCCAGCTGCGGGCACTGCATGGACATTCTGCTGAGCGACATACCCGAACTTCAATCGAAATATGCCTTCGTATTGAAAAAATACGACATCGATATCCTCGAAAATTTAAAGATACTTGAGAAGATGGAGGAAAGGATCGCCAATAAGACCGACGACTTGCCGGTCGTCTTTGTCGGAGATTCGGCCTTTTACGGACCGGTCGCGGTCAGAAAAAAATTGGGGTCGACGCTTAAAATACTGGCCTTGCACGGCCATGACACGACCGTTATTGACACAGCCGGGGTCGTACACGACACGTCGTATAACCAGGGCGCGGTGATCAACCTGTACTACTTTTATCAACTGGAATGCCCGGAATGCGACCGCACCGAGAGCCTTCTCAAGGCGCTGGTCAGCCGTTATTCACAGCAGTTGCGCGTGCATAAGTATGATATTCGCGACGATTCCTGTAAAACGCTGTATGAAGCCCTCGCGGTCGAGCGTTCAATACCAGACGAAAAACGTCTGCTCGTGCCGGCCGTCTTTATCGGTGGCCAATATCTGATCAAGGATTTTAACTCGGCGGAACTGGAATCGCTTATCGTTCGTTATAAAAATGGCAGTCCCCGGCTCGACACGCTCGTCACGATCGCCGGCGCGCACAGCATTATGGATAGATTCTCCCGTTTTTCGTTCCTGGGGATTGCGTTGGCTGGGCTGCTCGACGGAATCAATCCCTGCGCCTTCGCTACGATCGTATTCTTTATCAGTTACCTGATCTTTATCGGCCGGCGCCAAAAGGATATCCTGATCATGTCCGCGTCGTTCATTGCCAGTGTTTTTGCCTGCTATTTTGCCATCGGAATCGGTGCCTATAATTTAATGAAATACCTCGCGCGGTTTTCTGCGATCGCCCGTTCCCTGTTCCTGTTTTTCGGAATTGCCGCCATTATTCTTGGAATCTTGAGCCTTTATGATTTTTTCGTCGCCCTGAAAAACGACCGCTCAAGGATGATCCTCCAGCTGCCCCTCGCCATCAAGCAGCGCATACATGACGGCATAAAAGATAAAACCCGCGCCGGCGGCATAATCGCCGGATCCGCAGCAGCCGGGTTTCTTGTCTCATTTCTGGAATTCGGCTGCACCGGCCAGGTCTATCTACCAACCATAATGTTCATGATATCGAACGCCCGGACTTCTTTAAAGCCCCTTTGGGCGCTCCTGCTTTACAACTTTGCGTTCATCGTGCCGCTGGTGGTCATCGCGGCAGCGGCCATTATTTTTTCGACGAAGAACATTGCCCGTCATCTGGAAAAAAGGATCCCCCTGATCAAAATCGCCACGGCCGTCCTGTTCTTCATTCTGGGTATCGCCCTGCTGCTTTCAATCTCGTAATGAAGAAATATCTGACACTCGCGCTCGCACTTATCATCGCCGTCGTACTGATCATCCTCTTGATGCCGAATGAAAAGAAAAAACTGACCCGCGACATCAGGGCTCTCGAACAGGCGGTAGAGCACAAGAATAAAACTCTGGCATTTAACTACATAAGCGCTTCTTATGATGACCCGAAAGGTCTGAACTATGACGGCCTGATGCAGATCATTGAGAACATGTTCTCATACTCGTCATCGATCGAGATCAACCTGAGCAACCTTAAACCCTCGATCGACTCTACGGGTCCTTCCCGCGTAATTTTTGCATCGTGCAGCCTGGGGTTGCGCGTGTTTGCGGTAGTAGACAGCCAGAAGGTCCTGCTTTACGGCGGCGTGATCCAGCCTTCCCCGGTCAGGGCTTATTTTAAAAAAATCACCGGTAAATACGAATTATATTCGGCTGAATATTGACCGCGTCGAGTAAACGAATATAACAATTGTTTAAAATCAATGGTATAGCTGCGCAGCTGAGTATTTATCACTCGGTAATAGACGACCAGTCTGGCGAGCGGGCGACTGTTTCACGCGTGAGTCGGCGCTGTCTGGTGCCATCCCAGTTCATTGAGAAAAGCTCATATACTCCGCCCCGGTTTGACGAGAATACGATATGCAGACCATTCGGGGACCACGCCGGTTCCTCATTATTCCGTTCATAGGTCAGTCTTATCGGCAGAAAATCATTGGGATCGGTTACGTAGATCTGCTGGGTATTGTCATCCTCGCGGGAAACGTACGCGATCAGGTCACCCTTCGGCGACCAGGCCGGCGAGGTATTATAACTTCCATGGAACGTGAGCCGCCGGACATTACTGCCGTACGCATCCATTATGTAGACTTGAGGATTGCCCGAACGGTCGGACACAAAAGCCAATTCCCGGCTGTTGGGCGAAAATGCCGGTGAGCAGTCGATCGCCTTGTTATTGGTCAGACGGCTCAACCCTTTTGTTCCCAGGTCGAGCAGATAGATCTCGGCGTTCCCGTCCTTGGTCAAGGTCAGGGCTATTTTCGCGCCATCGGGCGACCAGCATGGCGCGAAATTGAGCCCGGCATTGGACGCTATAAGGCTGTTTTTTTTCGACGCCAGATCGTAGATGTACAAGTTCAGGCGGTCTTTGGCGTAGGATGAATACAATATCCTGGCCGCATCGGGCGCCCAGGCCGGGAACAGGTTGTAGGTGTGATTGTTCGTAACGGCTGAGAAATTGTAACCGTCATAATCGGCCACGCCGATCTCCTTGCCATTTCCCTTAACATAGGATAATACGATCTTTGTCGAGGCAATGCCCTTCTCGCCGGTCAGTACTTCGATGATCTTGTCGGATGCCTGATGGGCAGTTGCGCGGACCTCGCCGGTCAACGCAAACGTCATTTCATGGATCGTTTCGTGCGACTCGAAATCGACCAGCGCGATCGTCAATTGCGGTTCCACGCCTTTTGCCTTGAGCACCACGCCTGATTTTTTTGGCTCGCCCAGCAAGAACGAGGTGTCGGGGTATATGTCGAAATACAGCGAATAATCCAGATCATCCCGGATGACCATGCCGATGGTGCTCGCTTTTGAGATGAAATCCGGTGATCCGCTCAGGCCGAAGGGTTCAATGACTATGTTGTTCTTGCCACCCGCGTAATCTGAAAGCCTTAAGAAAACTTCCTGAGCAAATAATAAGGTGGAAAAAAAGAGACCGAAGAACAGTGCTTTCGCGCTCACTGGGCGGTCAGGAACTCAAGATGGACCTTGAGGTAATCATCGGAAAATTCCTTGGGCAAGGGCGGCAGTTTCTTGGTCAGGGTGATCGCCCGCATGGCGGATTCATCATAGATGTCGTCACCCGAATCTTCCTCGATCCGCACGTTGGAGATCTTTCCGGTCTTATCGACCTCGAAATACAGGATCGCCTTCATGACCACGTCCTTGCCTTCAAAAGGATTGTGCCAGTTATCGCCGATCTTGCTCAGCAGGATGTTCAAGTAATATGAATATGTGAACCCCCGGCCGCTGCCCGTGTAGATCTGGGGTTTGATATCGGGTAACCCGGTCGGCGAGCCTTTTTCACTGCCCTTTTTGGGCATGGCCGGTTTTGCTTCTTCTTTTTTCTTGGGCACGCCCTCTTTTGATGGCGCTGCTTTTTCTTCCAGTTTCTCGACCGGACTCTTCAGGTCTTCTGCTTTTACATCGTCGGTCTTAAGGATCTTGGGCTGGGGCATGGGCGCCAGGCCGACTTTGTAGATCTCGATCTTTTTCACCGGTTTGAAGGTCGTGCGATTGGAGAAAGCGATCGCGGTAAACAAGAGGACATGAATGATCAAAGAAACTAGCACGGATTTACTCATGGCCGAAGCTCACTTTTCTTCTTGCGGTATTTCCGCCACCAGGCCCAGTTCTTTTACCCCTGCTTTCCGGAGACGCCCGACAACTTCAACCACAAAACCGTATCCCACTTCCTTGTCCGCACGAAGGTATACGATGGTGCCCGGCGGTTTTCCTTTCATTGTCTCACTGATCTTCGCTTCAAAATTGTCCATCGGAATGCGGTCCTGGTCGATAAAAATATCATTGTTCGACTTGATCGTGATGGTAATGCCTTCTTCGTCGCGGGGCAGGGAAGCATCGGACCGGGGCAGGTTCACGTCGATACCCGGCGTCATCATCGGCGCGGTAATGATGAATATCGTCAGGATCGTCAGCGCGACGTCGACCAGGTTGGTGACGTTGATCTCGGCGATCAAGCGATGCCGGCTATTCGGTCTCAATGAAACCCCGGCGGAATCGAGCAAACATCTCGGTCACGAAATCATCCAGCTGGTTGTCGACTTTATTGATCGCGCCGCGCAGATAGTTATGAAAGAACAACGCCGGGATCGCAACCAGCAATCCGTACACCGTCGTGATCAGGGCGTCGGAAATACCGGGTGCTACGACCGTGATATGAGCAGAACCGCGCGCCCGCACTTCAAGGAACGCCTCCATGATCCCCCACACCGTGCCCAGCAACCCCAGGAATGGTCCGGCGGTCATGATCGTGCTGAGCGATGGCAGCCATGATCCGAGTTTGTCGATCTCGTCATTGCGCGCTTTGGTCATCGTCATCTTTATGTTTTCTGCCAGTTCAAGGATCCTGGGGTTTGATCCCAGGTTACCGGTTTTTAGATCTTTGTACTCGTCCAAACCTGTTTTCATCACGCGGCCAAAAGGATTATCGTTCAACAAATGCCCGAGATTATCATAGTCTTTAATGGCGCGGTGGAAACGGTAAGCCGATAAAAAAGCCTGGCTGCGCTTTCGGTTACCCGCCAGGTCAAAGATCTTCTTTAAAAAAACCGCCCAGGACCATACTGAGCATATCACCAGCACCGCCATGATTATCTGCGCAGCCAGTCCGGATTCAAGGAAGACAGAAAATATGTTCATATGGTCACGAATTGTACAAATTCGAGCGAATGGCCCGAATAGGTATTCGTATCACTTGGTATCATTCGTTGCATTCGTATCATATCATTCGTCTCATTCGTAGTCTTATTTAAGCTTGTCCTTCGCCAGGGCAGCTTCCGGCGAATTTGGGAATTCAGCCACGAGTTTTTCAAAGTATGTCCGCGCGGTTTTGGTGTCCTTGGCTTCTTCGTAGATTATTCCTATTTTATACAGCGCGGTCGGCTTGCGGTTGCTGTCCGGGTATCGCGTGCACAATTCATTGAACTTGTTGACCGCATCCTGCCGCTTGCCCAGCGCCGCATAGGATTCGCCGATCCAGTACAGAGCGTTATCCGATAGCGGCGAATCCGCCGCGATCTTAAGATACGACTCGAACCCGTTGATCGCGTCCTGATAGTTTCCTTTCACGTAATTCAAGTACGCCGACTCGTACACCATGCGCGCTTCGGGCGACAGCTGGGACACGTCCTCTGAATCCACCGCCGGCTTGCGCCCCTTGCCGAACATTTCATTGAACTGCGTCAGCTGCATCTCGGTCTCGCCAAGACGGGTATTGAGCATTTCCAGTTTTTCGCCCAGTTCATCTGATTTCGTGTAGTAGTCAGTGCGCAGCTGGGCGATCTCCCTCGACTGCATTCTGATCATACTGTCGGATCTCACCGTGTAGATCTTAAGGCTGTCCAGCTGCCAGTTGAAATTATTGAACCGCCGCCGGTTAAAACAGCCCGCTGAAACCGCGAAGATGATGATAACACCAAGGGCAGCGGATAACTTTATCCGCTGCCCTGATCGCATTCCGTTTCTCATTAGTATTGGCAACAATGAATAATACTACTGGACTATGAACTCGCAGCGCCGGTTTTTCTCAAGTACCTTGGGATCGAGCGGTCTTTCTTCGCCATAACTCAAGGTCGTCATCTGACCGGCCGGGACCCCGAGCATCACGAGATAATCCCGCGCGGCCTTAGCCCTTCTTTCACCCAGGGCCATATTGTACTCCGATGTTCCGATCTCGCAGCAATGTCCTTCGACCACGATTTTTACTTCGGGATAGATCTTCAGCATTTCCGCGTTCTGTTTTAGAACTTCCGCCGCATCCTGCCGGATATCGGACTTGTCAAAATCAAAGAAAATCCTGTTCAATACCAGTGCCGGTCTTTCAGGTTCAACCGGGACCGTCTCTTCAGGGACAGGAACGATCGTGACGGTCGTTTCGGGAACGACTTCCGGCGGCTTTACCACCTGTTTCTTCGGACAGCCAAAAAAAGCCACCAGCACGATAATGAATGGCACGCAATATTTCAAGAACCGCATTAGGCCTCCTTTTATATCGAATTATATCCATTAATTTCATAGTGTCAAGAGCACGGGATGACGCTATGCGCATGATCGCGCGCCTGGTTCACGAATGTTTCCAGGCGCATGGCATCGACCGCGTGATCGATGCCGTCAACCGAGAGAATGAACAACGGCAGGTCCTTGTTCTTTTCCTTCAAGCGCCGGTATACCGAACTGACGATATTGCCCGGCATGCAGGTAAACGGCATGACATTGACGATCCCGGAGCAGGAATCCTTCATGTATTCCATGGTCTTGCCCACGCTTAAAATGGCTTCGCCTTCAAAAGAAGGATGAATGTATTCGCCGCCGAGTTTGAGCAGGCTCGAGATCCGGTGTTCCCTGGGCACGCTGGCGATTCTGTTCAGACGATCCTGCCGCCATCTCATATACCGGTCAAAAACACACGTGAAAATAGAGCGCCGGTACTGCTTGAACCACCAGCAATTGCGGATCCGTGTAAAGTTCGTGTAAAAGAACCACTCGCCGATCGACGGCATCGTTACCTCGCATCCCAGTTCTTCCAGCCGTTTGATCAGGTTATTGTTGCTGAATTTCTGTGAACGAACGTAGATCTCGCCGACAATACCGATCCGGGGCTTGTCCCGGTGATGACATGCTATAGAACCCAGTTGCCGCGCGCCGTGCCGGACAATGCCCGTAATACCTTTCCCCTGCTCGATCGCCTGGGAGATCGACCGCAGCGTATTTGCATATATCCGGTCCGTGGCTCCTTTGACGATCTCGTATGGCCGTATTGTTCTCACCCTTGCTTCCAGCGCGTCGACGGCGCAGATCCCTTCCCACGCGCTGAAAAGGAATTTCAATCCCATCGGTCCCGCGAGATCATCGAACAGGCTTGGCCCCTGGTTAGGCGCATAGATCGGGATATCGCTGAACCCCAGCTCATCGAGGATTAACCGGTGCAGCCGGTAATACTGCCCAAAACGGCAGGGGCCCGATCCCTGGGCCATGAAAAACGCCGCCTGGTCACGGTCAAAGTCGGGCGACCGGAGCTTTTTGATCATGTCGCCCGCGGTTATGATGGCAGGCAGGCATTCGCGCCCCGATGTAAACTGCCGGCCGATCATCACCGACGTCTCGTCGGGCGGGGGCAGGACCTGCGATCGAATACCGGCATGGTTCATGGCGCCGGCCAGCATGAGGACATGGTCGCACATATCGGGCAGGAATAAGGTGCGGGTACTTTTTATCTCACTGAGTGCCCGGATCTTTCGCGGCACGGTCCTCCGCCTGGCGCCTTTGATGCTGTCATGAAAAGCTTCAAGCCTGGTTATGAGTCCGGCGTCGCCTGAGTGCTCGTCGATCTCGATCATCAGTAACGGCTTTTCATGGATCTTCTCCTTGAAATACCGTGTGATGAAAGAATCGGGACCACACGAGAAATTCGACACATAGACGGGAAATAGCCGTTCGTCGCGGCTGATCGTCTCGGCCGCGGCAAGAAGACGTTGCCCGTAATGCCAATACATGTTGACGAAATCATCTCCAAGCGCCGAATAATCGAGGGGTATAAAATCGACCGGCACCGGTATTACGTCCAGTTCCCGGATCTTCTTCGGCAGATCAAGGTTCAAGCCGAGGTCATATCCGTTATACGGTCTCGAGCAAACGACAAAGGCCAGATCTGTGAGTTCTTTAAGCGCCTGCCGACCGACAGCTTGCATCTTTGATTGGATCGCGGCCTGGTGCTTGAACCCCTCGGCGAGCGCGCGATCGATATCTTTCCGTGACCTGCCGACCCTGGTGCCGAAGTCATACAGAACACGGCAGAAGCCTTCCTTGCCACGGTCGAAATAAAGATACGGAGAATGGATCTCGATGTTTTCTGAAAACGCCGCCCGCGCCAGGTACGGCAGTGTCTGGACATAGGGGCATACGAAGCTTCGGTCGAACTTACCGCTGTTGGGGGGCATGGTTATCACGCTCGGGATAAAGAATTGCCGGATGCCGCTCTCGTAGAGTGCTTGGATATGACCGTACGCGACCTTTACTGGAAAGCATGTATCGGTCGCCGATATCTCGGTGCCCATTTCAATGATTTTCTTGTTCGTCGGCCCCGATAGCACCGGATCAAACCCCAGCATGCTCAGGAACCGGTAAAAGAAGGGGAATAATTCATAAAAAATAAGCGCTCTGGGGATCCCGATCTTTATGCCGGTCTGCGGCTGGGTCGCGAAAAATATTTCATTTCGAAGTTTAAACAGATCGGGATGATCGGCACGGGGCTTGATTTCTTTCCGCTCATAGCGCTCGCACCGGCCGCCGTAAAAAATGGGCCGTTCACCATCCATGTTGATCCGGTTAACCTCGCAATCGTTGCTGCACTGATGGCACACGAAGGACGTCGAACGGTAAGGTCTATTGATCAGGTTGAACCCCTTGAACCGCGTTCGATTGATCCCGCTGTCGCGCGCTAGCAGGGCGATACCGATCGCGCCGGTCACATCGTGGTTGATGGGCACGACTACCGGTTTATGGAGCGTTTCCTCGAAAGCCGAAACTACCGCCTTGTTCGCCGCGACGCCGCCCTGGAAAAAAATCTTCCTGCCGATCTTTTTGTTGCCGACTACGCGGTTGAGGTAATTGAAAACGACCGAGTAGCCAAGCCCGGCCAGGAGATTTTTATGTTCATCGGAATCACGCTGGTGATGCACGACCTCCGAGCCGATGAATACTGTGCACCGCTCGCCCAGGTTCATTGGCGAATTCGCTTCGAGCGCCAGGTCCCCAAACTCTTCAAGTTTAACGCCCAGCGCCAGTGCCTGTTCTTCCAGGAACGAACCGGTTCCGGCCGCGCAAACCTTGTTCATTTCGAAATCCACGATCGTCTTGCGTTCGATACTGATGTACTTGGAATCCTGACCGCCGATCTCAAAAACAGTGTCCACGTCCGGGTCACACTCGACCGCCGCCCGGGCCTGCGCTGAGATCTCGTTCTTGATGATATCGGCACCCACCAGGTTACCAATAAGATACCGGCCGGAACCGGTCGTGCCAACGCCGACGATGTCGATCATCTGTCCGTAACGCTCGCCGAGCTCCTTGAGCCCTTCCAGGACAACCTCGATCGGCCGCCCTTTAGTCCATAAATATTGGCGCGCCAGCACCGTACCCTCGTCATCAATGAGGACCAAATTGGTCGAGATGGACCCCACGTCGATCCCGAGAAAGGTTTTTGTTCTTGTTCTCGGCGCCCGGGCATAACGTTCCGGCCGCCATTTTTTGCGGCCATTGAGCGCAGGGAGGCGCGAAATCGTTTTGGGCTGCTGCAGCCACCGCTCAAACTCGCGCAACCCCTTGTATTCCGCGGCGAGCCCGCGCTTGCGCGAGGACAAAACCGCACCGATGGCGCCCATCGTATTGAACTGATGGGGGATCACCATCTGTTCGTCTTTGATACCAAGAACGGTCCTGAACGCTCTTACCACTCCCTGGTTGGCGGCGACGCCGCCGATGAACGCCACCGGAGTATCAAGATTCCGACCCCGCGCGATGACGCTCTTGAATGTCCGGGCCAGCGACAGGCAGAGCCCCGCGACCAGGTCCTCAGGCGGGGTCCCGATCTGCTGCAGATGTATCATATCGCTCTTTGCGAACACGGAGCACCGGCCGGCGATGCGCGCCGGATTCTTTGACCGCATTGCGACGGCCCCCAGTTCCTCGATCGGGTAACACAAACGCTGCGCTTGCTGATCAAGGAATATCCCGGCACCAGCCGCGCATATCGTGTTGGATGAAAAATCCTTGATCCGACCATCAACGCTGATCAGCTTCGAATCCTCGCCGCCGATCTCGATTATCGATCTTATGCCGGGATGGAAATGCAGGACACCGGATACCGAAGCTTCCACCTCGTTGACGCGCACCGCGCCCAACATCGCACTGAGCATGGAAGGACATTCACCGGTGATCGCCAGGTGTTCGATCGCATTCGCTTTTCTTAAAACCTCGAGCAGCAGGTCGAACGGACTACCGTGATGTTTTATGTACTCGGTCCGGACCAGCGAGCCATCATTGAACTCGGCTAGTTTAAGGCTTACTGATCCGATATCAATACCGTAAAATCGCATTAGGGGGCGTAATACATCCCGACCTGCAGGTGTATGTCATATACCGACTCCGTAACATTGGGCGTATCTTCACTGTCGGCGGTCAGGTTGAAATTGAAACTGAATTCCGGCACGATCTTAACTTTTGAAAGTTTGATATCCGTGCCCAGGATCAAACCTGTGTATGCATCGTTTTCCAGATCACTAATATCGGACTGTGCCTCGCCGATATATCCCGTGCCGTCAAGCTGGAAATTTCCGGCAATACTGAATCCAAAATAGGGTGTAACGACTGGAATCATACCTGCCTTAAAAACGATATTGACCGGTAACCACAGGTTAATATACCGAACGCCGACCGGTACGTTAAGAACCGTAGTCGCGTATTCACTCGTCCTGAACGCCGGCGCGAATTCAAATCCCAGCACTCTGGCCAGATCCATGCCGAACGCGAATCCAGCCTGAAAACCGGCACCGCTTAGATTATTGCCACTGTTACCGGGATCAAAATTGCCGTAATTAAAGCCTATTTTTAAACCGGCATACGACTTTACCGGCGACATACCCTGGCCCCACGCCAGGATACTGGTGGTCGTAATCAATACCAGCATCATGCGTTTCATAATACCTCCATGACAATTTAAATTATACCCTTAAAATACGGCGAAGTCAACAACTGCCGACAATTGACTTGTGCTTATTTATCATTATTATTTGACCTTGTGCAGCAGCGCGCTTTTAAAAAAATAATCGGCATAGCCGGTATTTCCCTGTTCACAGCATTTGTCATCACCATGACCGTGCTCATCTTGCAGCGGTACGGTTCGATCCTCGCAGATCCCGGTGAGATCAGGAAAGCAGCGCTGGGTTACGGCATATGGAGCTTCGCTTTCTTCATCTTCTGCAACATCCTGCAGATCATATTTGCGCCCATACCGGGACATTTCATCAATATTTCCGCGGGCATCGTTTTTGGTACGGTCCGCGGGATCGTAATATCATGGATCGGCATGGCCGCGGGCGGCTCCCTGGTCATGTTGCTGGCCCGGTACGCCGGCAAAAAAATCCTGTATTACATACTGGATGAAAAAGCGTTCCGGTTCGAAAATAAAATATCCAAAAAAGGGCTGCCATTCCTGCTTTTGCTGGCGGTTTTTCCAAATCCCATCGGCGACGGGCTCTTCTACCTGGCGGGTATCACCGCCATTCCGCTGCGCATCATAATGCCTTTGATCTTTCTGGGACGCATCCCCGGCATCATATTGTCAGTGGTCATCGGCGATAAATTCTACGGCGCGTTCGCGCGGCAATGGATCGTGGGTGTCATCGGGATCCTGTGCGTCATTATCCTTTACTTCCTTGCCGGCAAACGCATTGAAAAAATGTTTGAGGGGATCTGGAACCGCTACCTGCCGTGGCCGTAGCCCGCGGTTCAGGGGGCACCGGTTTTATGGCGTGATCTTCTGCTGCAGTTCCTTGATCAATTCGATCGCTTCCGCGAATTTGTTCTCGTCAATAGCCACGGAGATCCGGGCTTTGTACTCGATCTTAGCACCCTGATTGGCCGTTGTTCCCAGGCTGTCGATATCGAATTCATGCATGCCTTCGGTCCTGAATTCGCGCTTGACTCCTTTTTCCTTGGGCTCTGCGGCTTTCACCTCGGAACCGGCCGCCTTGTCCGGCGTCAGCTGCGTGACCTCAACGTCCGTTGACTTGGTGACCGCTTTTTCTTTTTCATCCTTTTTCTTGATGATCGTATCGAACACAGACTCCGATTTTTTTTCCTTTTTGAGCATGTTAATGATATCCATAACGCCTCACAATCATCCAACCTTGCCTTCGCGGTACATGGCGACGGCTTCCTGCGCTTCCCGGTTGCCGGGATCGATCTGCAGCGCCCGGTCAAAAGCTTTCATCGCGTCGTCGTATTTTTCCATTTCCACGAAGGCCTTGCCAAGATGCACGTAAGCAAGCGCGTAATTGACGTTCCGTTTGATCGCGTCCTCGAAAGCGGCAACGGCATCATCCAGTTTTTTCATCTTCAGATACAGCACGCCCAGGTTATTATATATCTCGGACATGTTCGGTTCCATTTTCAGCGCTTCCCAGAACGCTTTTTTCGCCTCATCCTGACGGGCAAGTTCGGTCAGGACCAATCCCTTGATATTTAGATACTCGGCGGTCCTTTCAATTTCCAGCGCCTTGTCGACCTCATGCAGCGCCAGTTCGTATTTGCCCCGGTAGAAATAGAGGGTCGAGCGATCGAAATGATCGATCCCTTCTCTTCTCTTTTGCATCGATTTCTCGTCCCCATAACGCGCGTCTTCCCGGTCAAAGTAGTCCTTAATGTTCTTCAATATGTCCCTGGTAAAATCAGACACTTGCGTCTGCCGCTCGAAGGACTCCTTGAAATCTCGCTGGACTTCATTGGTCATCTTATCCAGACGGCTGTTAAGCTCGCTGAATTTATCGGCCAGCCGCGCGATATCGCGGAAAGTCGTTTCGTATTGCTTTTCCAGCGCTCCGATCTCGTTCTTCATTGCCGAGACCAGGTCCTTTACCGAATCCTGCATGCCCTCACCGACCTGATCCACGCCTTTGCGCATCCCTTCGGCAAGGCCGGCGATCTTGCTCAAGGATTCGAGGTAATTGCGGTTAAGATTGCTCATCATGCTGCTCATCTCCGCGAGACTGGTCCGCGATTCGCCGAAAAGTTCCTCGAGTTTTATCACGCCGTTCTTCATGTCGGCGATGGGCTCGATCACGTCGCTTCTAGCGCCCGCCAACTCGTTCTTGAATACTTGTCCGAATTCATCGAGTTTGAAGTTGATGCCATCGCCGATCTTCTCCACGCCCTGCCGCATGGTCTCGGCCAGCCCGGCGATTTTGCCGAGGGACTCGATATACGAATGGTTCATGGTTCCCAGCGCTTCATGGATGTTCTTCAAATTGGTTTCGATCTGACCGAACTGGCTGTCAAACCCGCCCAATCCTTTCTGCAGGTCGCTCAGCGTAAGTTTTATATCGGTATTGAAAGTTCCCGTGAGGGACGTGATCATCTCCAGGTATTTTGTGATCTCCTGTTTTAAATCGCTCGTCGCCGCGCCGTTTTCCTTTTTCATGCTCTCCACGCTGTCTTTGATGCCGGCGAGCAGGGACAGGGCGCCGGTCTTGATCTCGCTCAACCCGGCCAGGCCCTCGGACTTCACGCCGCTAAGCTCGGTCTTGAGGACATCGCTGATCGCGTCCAGCTTCTGCATCAGGTCCTGGACCTTGCTTTCCTGGAATCTCGCATTGTCAGCGAACACCTTGCCCAGTTCATCGAACTTGAAGGCGATGCTGCCCATGACGTTCATGCCCTCGGCCTTTATTCCCGAGATCTCGTTCTTGACAAGTTCGCTCAGGCTGCTTGACTGGGCAAGCAGCGCGTCCAGGAGTTCAACCTTCTTGTAGAGGTCCTGCGCGACCGCCAGCGATTTGCCGATGGTGGTGTTTATGGTCTCCATGCTGGTCTGGCTCGTCGCCATCAGTTTTTCCACGTCGTTCTTCAGCACTTCGGCCTTGTTCAGCATGTCCTGGTCCAGCTTATCGAGATATCTGTTCTGTTCACCGAACAGGTTCTTTATGTCGCCCGCGAACGAGGTTTGCGCCTGCGACATCTGCTGCACGGAATCATGGAGGGCAGCGACGGTAGATTTAAGGTTGTTCCCGTTGTTTTCGATCGCATCCCTCAGCAGACCGATACTCGTGTTCATGGCGGTGCCGCTTTCCTTGAACACGTTAAGCATTGAATTATCCATCTCGAAAAGCCGGTCAAAGCCGAGTGCGATCACTTCATTCTGTTTCTTCAGGATATCGAAGCGTCCAAGCATGGCATCCTGCATTGTCTGCACGGTCGATGAAATAACGATCCCGGTCGCTTCCGCCCGCTGGAACATTTCCTCGCGCAGTTCCTTGATCCCGTTCTTGAAATCCTCGATCAGGATACCGGTTTTCATGTTCGAAGATAGCATTGAGCACAATTTGATCGCGCTGTCGTATACCATGCATTCGTTCTTTATGCAGTTCTGGATCTCAATGTCCTCGCCGATCTTTTTGCCGTCTTTATCGAAGACATCTTTTCTCTTCACCAGGAATGGACACTTCATCAGATCCTCCCTTCAATGTAATACCGGCCTTTGAATACCATCCGTGCCTGTGCCAACTTTTCCAGCTTACTGATTCGTTCCGCCAGACCGATCGCGTCGCATTGCCGGAGCACCGAGGCAGCGGCCTCGTATGAACCAAGCGCTTCGTAGACATCCGCGTACACCGGCGCGGTTTCCGCATCCACGACCAGGTTCCGCAGGGTTTCGAACGCATCCATGGGTCGGTTCATCTTCAGGTAAACTTTCGCCCCCAGGATCGTACGCAGCTTCGCGGCCCGGCTGCTGGTCGGCGTGAATTGTAATTCTTTTTCCGCCGCTGATACATTATCGATGAGCAGGTATAGATTCGCCCGGCTGAGCCGGTCATCGTCGCCGATCCCGGTGATCGTCTTTACTTTTCCCTCGATATAATCGTAATGGGTCTTCTTGATCATCCGGTAGATCGCCTTGCGGTCCTTGGTTTTAGTCAAAACCTCGTTGTAGATCCCGATCGCGCGTTTGATGTCTCCCATGTCAAAACAGAACTGCGCGAGCCGCAGCTGCAACTCCTCGTACCTTTCAGGTTTAAGCGCGAGGGCGCGCTTTACGTTCTCGATCGCCTTGTCATACTCGTGCTGGAATGCCGAGATCTTGCTCAGCAGCAGATAAGCGTCGATCAGGCTGCTGTTCTTGACGAGCATTTCCCGCAACTGTTTGGCGATCGCGTCGCTGGAAGCCGGGTCGTGCAGGAAGAGCTTTTCAAAAAGCGCGGTCGCGGTCTGAAGATCACCGGTGTCCTTGTAAACGACCGCCGTATAGAAATGGATCTCCGTGCTCTGCTCATGGAACGGCATCAACAATTCGACCACCTTGATCGTTTCCGACGGCGCCAGCGAGATAATTTTTTTGGCGACTTCAATGGCCTTGGCATAGTTCTGTTCATTAAGGAAGACCTTGACCAGGAGGTAGTACGAGGGAAGATGGGTTGGGTTCTTTTTCAAGATATCAAAAATAAATGGTTTTATCCCGCTTTCCTGCGGGGACAGGTTATATATTTCCTCGACCAGCGTCAGGGCGTCTTCATAGTTGTTGTATCCAGAATAGATCTCGGCCAGGCCCTTGCGGGATTCCAGGTCTTTAGGATCCTCGGTGCAGATCTGCTTGAGTTCCGTGATGGACGGTTCGCGAAACTCCTTGTTCTGCGCCTGAGCGCTAATAAATAGCTGCACGGCAGAATTATTGATACCGGCGAGATGGTATACCCGCGCGAGCGAATACTGAAGGATCGGTGAAGTTTCGGAAGTGAGCAGCTTTTCAAAGATCGGGATCACGCGCTTGACCAGGGTGGTGTCGAGCTCGCAGGCCTGCAGGAGATGTTTTATCGCCTCTTCATTCCGTTTGAGCGCGATCTCGACTGAGCCCATGGCAAAAATTATTTTCGGATTGGCGATCGCCTTGGATGCCAGGGACTTTAATTCGTCAAGCACATACTCGGCGCGTGCCGGAACGATCCGGGCCGTCAACAGGTATTCCTCGACCGCCTCTTCGGTGCGTCGCGCCCGGGCGAGCGCCCGGCCGCGGGCGAAATGCGCCGGCACATTGCTCTTGTCGATCTCCAGTATCTTGTTGAGATACCGGATCACATCCTCGGCATAGTTCTCAGCACCCTCCAGCGACAGCATCAGCGGTCTGACCCCGTCGGTCAGATTCCCGCTCTCCACCAGCGCCTGTCCCAGTTTAAGGTTGAAATACTGCGTCTCCTGTCCGAACACCTCGGTCCCCTTTTTTGCCTCATCGATCACGCGGTCCCATAATTTGCGGTTGAAATAGGTGTCGATCAGCAGCACGCGCACTTCGCGGTCCTTGGGATAGGTCTTGAGCGTGTCATAAAACTCGTCGATGATCTCGAAAAACGCTTTGGGATCGATCGCCTGCGCGGTCTTGAAGAATTCCGTAGCGACCTCCACTTCGCCGTCCTTCATGAAGATCCTCGCAGCGGCAAGCAGCAGCTGGACCGCTTTCGGTCTTTCTTTGACCACCTCCAGGAGCGCCCTTTTGGCCATATCTTTTTTATCCTCCTGGGCCAGGCAGATCTCGAAGCTTTTAACCGATCTATCGAACTCCCCGCGGAAGGCATATGCCCGCGCCAGCGCCAGTTCGTAAATAAAAGGCTCATCCTTTTTATGGCGTTCATACAGGGGAATGATCTCCTCTGACAACGCCGGCTTTTTATTGATGATCACGTCAAGCGCCGGCAGCAGTGCCAGGATCTTGTCCGGCTGCTTGAGCAGGGGTCTTATCATTTTCATCGCCTGCTCTTCTTTGCCCAGGGTCGCCAGGTTTTTCGCGTACAGGTTCAAATACACCGGGTCATCGGGTGATCGCTTCACCGCTTCCCGCAGGATCTTCTCGACATATTCAGATTGCCCGTCATCCATCAGCGATTCCACCACGACCAGCGCATAGTCCCGCTCCCCCTTGCCGCTGTAACACAGCCCGAGCAGGTATTGCGCGCGCGGATTGCTCAGCTCCTTTTCCAATATCAGGTTCAGGTTAAGGATATACTCGTCGAGCAGCCCTGGATCCTTGTTGTAAGCGTTCTCGACGACATCAATGGCAGAGTCGGTCGCGTCCAGCTTTAGATAGTAATTCACCAGTCCGGCAATGACCTGCGGATTATTGGGTTCGACCGCGAACGCCTTCTTGTAGCGTTCCAAAACCTCTGCGAACTGGGCTGGATCGATCTCAAGGATCTTTTCCAGCTCGCCGATCGCCAGGGAGACCCGGTGGCCTTCAAGATACGTATCGCTCAGGCCATAGTGTACTTTCAAATTTTTGGGACTGATCCGTTCCAGTTCGCGCAATGCCTTGACCACGTCATCCGTTCTTGAGGGATCTTTTTTCAACTGGCTCTTGAGCCGTTCGATCGACGCGTCAAGATCCCCTTTTTTGATATAGAGATCGGTCAGGAACTGCTGGAATGAGGCGACCAGGTCCTTGGGCGGGCGGGCCTGCGCGAACGTTTCGATCAACGGGTCGACGACATCGGGGAATTTTTCCAGGATGCGGTGCGCGAGATTGACCAGCTCCTCGTATTCATGGGCGCCGGCCAGGATCTTCAGCTGAAGAAGCGCGGCATGCTGATCGTTGAAGTATTCCCGGGCAATGACCCGTACCCAGGCGACCAGCTGTTTACTGAAGGCCGGCACCCCGGTGATGGGCTCAAGCTCGGCGGCCGCCTCCTTGCCGCTGTGCAGGAAAAATTTTATCGATCCCAGAATCAGGATGTGCTCGAAGTCCTTCTTGGTCAGGACTTTTTTCTCCGCGATCATCTGATTCAACTTATCGTAACGTCCCATGAGCAGCTTGATCTCGCGTTCATTGAACGCGCGCAACACCTTACTGACATCATCGTATTCCTGCCGGTTGATATGAAGCTGAAGTAGAAAATCGCCGATATCGATCGAGGTTCGCCGGTAGAACAGGTCCGACGCCGCGGCAACGAGCTCGTCCGAACGCGACGGTGCGACCGCCTGCACCGAACGGAGCAGTTCGGCGGCACGCGTTCGGTTTTCCGCATCATAATGCAGTTTGGCAAGCTCGATGTAGAGATCAAATGATTCTTCGCCCTCGGTCAGATTTTCTTCAAGGATCTTGATCGCCGCGTCGGTCCTTCCTTCCCGCATATATTCGCGGGCGCGTTGCAGCGCTTTGTTCGCGTCTTTTCCGGCAAAAATATCGAACACCGTGATCTATCCTTATTGCATGATTTAATGATCAGGCGGGCAGAAGTGTCTTAACCTGGTTCCCTTCTCCTGAATTTTAGAACGTTTTGGCAATTGACAAGATGCTTTTCAATTGCTCATCCGTTTTCCTCAACCGAGCTGACAGCGTCTTGGTGAAGACCCAGAGCAATTTGTACGCAATGCCCGTTTCCTGGGCCAGCAACCTTCGGAAATCATCCTTGCCGATCGACAGCACGATCGTATCGTCGTTGGCAATGGCGGACGCGGAACGCGGAGCATCGTCGATCAAAGCCATCTCCCCGAAATACTCGCCTTCCCTCAAAACCGTCAATGCTTCTTCACCGACGCCCGGCACGATCGTGGAGATGCGGATGCTCCCGGATACGATGAGAAAAAAAGCATCGCCGCTGTCGCCTTCCTTGAAGATGATCTCGTTTTTCTTAAGCCGCCGTTCTTTGGAGATCGAAATGAGGATGTCCATCTCGCTTGGAGTCAGCTCGCGGAACAAGTAAACCTGACTAAGCGCTTCCTTCTCTCTCATCGCGACTCCATGGTCAGCCGGCACCTCTCTCCGCGTTTTATCTTGAGCACATCCAGTTCGTTCAACAAAAGGCCGATCGACGCCTTCTCGAACACGCTCACGATCTGGATCTTTCCGATCGTATAATCGGGCTGTTTCTTGCCGCCGACGTTCCGCTCCTGGTATAGATCGAACATATCACCGACCGCCACCTCGGCTTCTTCCCCCTGGTCGATATAGACCAGCACGTGCGGCGGTGTTATTTCGGAAAAAGCCTTTACCGCCACCACATAGGCATCAAGTTCCTTCGTGGTCGCGACTAAAGTGACATTTTGCGGCGCCAGCAAGGGCTCATAGGGGGTGACAAAATCGCCGTTCTTTATGATATCGTACGAAGCTACCGTCTTGCAGCGGGAGCCTTCTTCTCCAACCTCAGCGACCTCGACCTTTCCCAGAACGATGATCTCTTTGCCAAGATATTCGCCCGTTTTGGGACTTGACAGGCCGGCGCCATAGCGGTAAACCGTAAGCATATCGCCTGCCTTAACGTCTGCTGCGCGGTCAATATATATTTTGTCAAAGGTAACAATGATCTTGTCGCCTTGCGGTTCAGTGCCGACGATCTTGCCCCAGTACGGCAAGTCCTCTCTGATAATAAGCCCGGCGCGGTGGATCATGGGTTCGCTCCAGATCCGCTGTTCGGCCTCCACGACCGATATCACCTCGGCCGCGGGCTTGGTGACGGTGGGCGGCATAGCCACGGAAACGTATTCCTCGGTCGGCGCCATGGCCGGGACCACGGAAACGCTTTCTTCCGGCGAGGGCGGGATCACGAAGACCTGATCCGGGTAGATCCAATGGGGATCCTCGATCTTCGTCAGATTGGCGCGCCATATATAGGGCCATAAAAACGGATTCTGATAATAGAACCCAGCAATGTCCCAGAGCGTATCATCTGGTTTTACCGTGTGGGTTGTTTCCTGAGCGACGCTCAAGAACACTAAGAACAGAATAAGAATCAGCCTTTTCATTTTACCTCCTTTAATGAAACATCTGGTTCTATTACTGATTTCTCCATCTTCCCAAAAGATTTCTTATGCTTACGATCCTGCTCCGGTACTTATATAAACGAGCCACCCTGGGCCCGATGCCGGAGGTAAGCTCATAAACAATGGTTCGACATTTTGCCGCACATTCCTCGGCCGAGATCTCAACACCGCTGTCCTGACCGATCAGCGTGACGACATCGCCAATACGGACCTCGGGGACCCGGGAAACATCCACCATCATAAGGTCCATGCAGATGGCGCCCACGATCGGCGCCTTCTGCCCCTGATAAAGCACCGCGCCCGTGTTTGACAGCATCCGCGGATACCCGTCGCCATACCCCACGCTCAGCGTGGCGATCGTGCTCTTCTTTTTGGTCCGGTACGTATGACCGTAGCTGATCGGTGTCCGGGCCGGAACAGTATGGATGTTGACGATCCTTGATTTCAATGCCATTACCGGCCGGAAATCATCGTTCAGCGTGTGGGATGACGGTTTCAGGCCGTAAAGCGAAAGACCGGGCCGCACCAGGTTGAAATGCGACCGTGCATATCTGAAGATACCGGCTGAGTTCGCGATGTGATAAAAGTCGATCTTTTGACCCTGCCGGCTGATTTTTTTCATGAGTTCAGTAAAATCCTCGATCTGTTTTTTAGAAAACGCACCATCGCCATCGGCCAGCGGAAAATGCGAAAAGATGCCCTCGATCCTGATCAAGGGTGATCTCCCAAAACGCAGCAGCGCGTCCTCGGCGTCACGATATGGCAGACCCGTTCTCGTCATGCCCGTATCGATCTCAACATGCACGGTCAGCGGTCTTTTCAAACGCATTAATTTGTCATTCAGTTTCTTAAAGAAGTTGAGTTCCGAGATCGTAGGCATCAGCCGGTATTCAATCGCGGTATCGATCTGGTTGTACAGGATCGGGCTTAGGATCAGGATCTTCGAAGTAATGCCGGCTTCCCTTAGTTCCACCCCTTCCTCGATACTGGCGACGCCGAACATTTCGATCCCCTGCGCTTCAAGCGTCTTTGCCACTTCCACGGCACCGTGTCCGTAAGCATCGGCTTTGATCGCCGCCATTACTTGAGCATTTTTCGCTGCTTTTCTGATGATATTGTAATTATGGATGAGCCGGTCAAGATAGATCTCAGCCCATACTCTACCTTCCACACTTTTCATTAAAATAATAATATACACTATTGAAAAAAAATCAAGAGGCAGATTTTGGAAAAGCTTGACATATCGGTCATATTTATATAATATAGTATTATATGGGGATAAAAAAAGCGGTCATCGCCCTGGGCGGAAATGCCATTTCGTCAACGGGCAAGGAAGATATTCACGAGCAGTTCGCCAATACCCGCAAGAGCCTTGAGGGAATAGTTGAACTCATACAGTCAGATTACCACTGCGCGATCACCCATGGCAACGGTCCGCAGGTCGGTAACGCCCTGCTCCGGGTTGAACGGACAGCCAGGGAGATCCCGGCTCTACCCCTGGGCGTGATCGTCGCCGATACCGAGGGTGGCATGGGTTACATGATCGAGCAGAGCCTTCAGAACAAGCTCCATAAACTGGGCATTGACCGCAACGTCGCGACCATTATCACCCAGGTCATTGTTGATCCCAATGACCCGTCGATCGCCAATCCCACCAAGTTCATCGGCCCTTTCTATACCGGGGAACAGGCTGAAATGCTGGCGGTTACATTCGAATGGGTGCTCAAAGACGATTCGGGCCGGGGCTACAGGAGGGTCGTGCCTTCGCCCGTACCCTTGAGCATCATAAACCGCAAAATCATCCAGCAATTGGTAGACCAGGGGGTTGTTGTCATCGCTGCCGGCGGCGGCGGCATCCCGGTCTATATCGAGAGCGACGGGACCTATGAGGGCATCGACGCGGTCATTGACAAGGACCGGGCTTCAGCCGTACTGGCGCATGATATCCGAGCCCAAACCCTGATGATCCTGACTAATGTCGAGAATGTATTCATGAATTTTAAGAAAGCCGGCCAGAAAAAGCTGACCGGGGCCACTCTCTCCGAGATCAAACAATACCATGCTGAGGGACAATTCCCAGCCGGCAGCATGGGGCCGAAGATCGAAGCAGCCATTAATTTTTTAGAGGGCGGCGGCGAAGAGGTGATCATCACGTCGATGGGAAGATCCGCGGCCGCCCTTAAGGGCACGGCCGGGACCAGGATAGTCCGTTAAGAATACTTGTATCATCCCTTCCTGCTCATTGCGAGCATTTTTTGTGCGCAACCTTACACCCCCTCCTTTTTCCTCCCCTCTCGCGGGGGAGGGTAAGGGTGGGGGGAAACCGGAGTCCCGAGGAACGAGGGGAAACAATCCCAGTCCTTGTGTCATTGCGAGCGATCTAGGTGCGCAACCTTAACAATTATGATAAAAAAATGGCTGGAGTCCCGAGGAACGAGGGGAAGCAATTCCAGTTTTATCTTTCGGTCATGAGATTGCTTCGTCTCCCGCTTTTTTATTGTTTAAAAGACTAAGGATGCGGGATTCCTTGCATTGACATAAAAACGTCAGAAGTTATAACTTAACCTCGCCCTTGCAGCTGCCGCCTCAGGTTGAACCGGCGAAAACATTTTCATTGACCTCAGCCCAGACATACCAGTTGGGCTGGACATATACCCAGTAACCTGGCGTCAGGTTCTCATGTCCGGCATATGAATAACATTCGGCAAAGCCATAGTCATATATCTGGCCGTAAGATCCAGCATCACCGGGCACGCTGAACACATGCAAAAGCACACGGTATTTGTCTTTCACGTACGCCCTTGTGTCAACATCGTTCTCGGCCGACAGTTTTTCCCATACGTACCAGTTTGGATACACATAGACCCAGAAGCCGGGCTTGAGACCGGTCTCGGTTCCGTAGGAGTCTCCTGCCCAGTACCCCCACTCGCAGTAAGCACCGTAACTGGCTTTATCTTCGGGCATGCTGATGGTGTAAAGCAGGTTGACATATTTGCCGTTCACGCTGCCGGCATTGTTTAAAGAAATGCTCATCATCAAGACCGCAATAAGTGGTTGCATGTTACCTCCTGGTATATGATATTACATGTCAGCACGAGAAATATTCCATGGGGTAAGCCTGATCACAACAAAAAAACGCAGAGGAAAAAATCCTCTGCGTCTAATTTTCTCCGCTTTCTTTGCGGTCTGCTGCTTTCTCTACGCCCTCTGCGTCCTAAAAGATCGGCCTCCAGGTCGCAGCCAGAACCGCGCCGGCAATGGCGCCGATGACAAAGTACAGCACGATCATGACAATGATAATGACCACGAAATATCCGATCAGTTTATCTTTTGGCGTCTCCATCATGATGGGTAGACCCAGATACAGCAGATACAATCCGTATAGCGAACACAGGAAAACCAATATGCCAAGCGCCGGTATGATCTGAAGAACACCCGCCAGCATTCCGGGTGTCGCTGAGTAGACCGCGACCTTCAGTGCATTGATCGAACTCGGTTTGGAACCAAAGGCGGGCGCCAGCGCGTTGATGATAATGCCTTGGACAAATAGCGAGACCAGGTATAAAATGTAGTATACCACTGCCCATACGATCGCATAGGTGATAGGAATCCTAAAGACCCCGGATATCGGACCAAAACCGTACCGCTGGCCGATGATGGCCAATCCGAGTAATCCAAACACTGGTGCGATCAGCGCCAGGGGTATCGCGTAACCCGTAAAGACCTGCATGGTATTCGTGGTCTCGGTCTTGATCTTATCCCATTCGGTCTTGGGGCTGAACAAAATATTTTTAATCCGTTCGATCATATCGCTCCTCCTTTAATGTGCTATTATTATAATGAAATTCCATTCCAAGTCAACCCCGTTATAGAACTTCGTCCTCTGACAAGGGCACTGCGCGACGTTGGCTTTATACTACCGCCGTTCTTAAATGCATTCAACCGACCTTGTCGGTGGTTTTCTCTAACGGGGTCAAGGTTCATCGTCCAGATCTTTAAAGTATTTTGCGTTCACATCATAAACCCATTTATCTTTTGCCTGCTCGTTGCGTGCCAGCGCCAGCCTCTGCGCGTTGGAGATCGAACCGACATAAAAACGGTTGAACAAAAAGGAGAAGATCAGGCTGGCGTCGACATACCGCTTGTCATGGAACGCATCATACATCAGATAGGCGGCACCGACCGTGAACGTGAAATCCATGATGCCGCGCTTTACATTGCCCGCGTAGACCTGTCCGAGCCCGGGTACTACGAACGAGAGCAGCGTCGCTTTCATGACCGATTTTTTAGGGCTTGAAATATACCGCTCGACCTCGCCCGCCAGGGCGGTATCGCCATGAACGGCGAATAGATCGCGGGCCTCGGCATATCTTTCATCCAGCAGCATGGTATATCCCAGCAGCCGGTGTTCGGCGGTCGGTGACAGGAGATCGGCCGCCGTGTAATAGTAGCCCTGTTTTATGTAACATTTGGCGATCGACACCCGAACATCACTGTCGAGTTGGGGAAAATCCCGGCACAAGTTCTCGAGTTCTTCCAGGCACGCCTGATTGCCGCTCTTGACCAGGGATACGGCATAGGGCAGGCGATTTTTTATATCGCCGCGCATTTGGGGGTAAAAAAAGAGCTCGCGCTTGTACTCGACCGCAGCGACGTCGTAGCATTTATGCGCATACAGCGAATCGGCGAGGAAGAGCTGCGAAAGAATAAAAAAGACCACCATGGGGTCAAATCTTTACATTATACATTACAATTAACAGAATAAGTGAAATATCCATACTATTGGGACGAGGCGCCTGCACGTGAAATATGTATAATGTCAAGATTTGACCCCGGTGTCAGGACAAGCAATATCATTTTACCGTTTCTTTTATCTTTTCCAAATATGTCAGGTTCTGGTAGAAATTGTAGTTCCTCGCCGCGTTGATCCCGCCGTAGATGTTGCCCGCGTAGAAAAGGATCGCCGCGCCCAGACAAAAACCGAACTTTATATTTTCGTCCCGGTTGTAATAATAACAGCTCAACGCGGAAGCGGTGCCGACGATGACCAGCGCGTAAATGCCGTCGCTGACCCGTCCCGAATAGAAATGACCGGCACCGGGAACCAGCGACAGGAATCCACCCAGCATCGGGTTCTTGTACCGCGGCACGGGACCTGGGAGGTCAATGTACTCGCTAGCCTTTTGAAAATCGAATTCCTCGGCGTACCCCAAGCCCATGAGCTTGCGCGCCCGGTCAATATATGGCAGATCTATCTTTACTAAATATAACCGCGACGAATCATAACTCCCTGCCAGATAATATATCAACCCTTTTGTGTACTGCTTTCGCGGGCCGCTTTGATAATACCCGGTTTCCTCCAGGGCCTCGTCGAACCTTTTTAAATTTGTCAAACACTCGATGACGCGGTCGGCGATATATTCAGGCTGCGAATCGCCCAGGAACTGGCACCTTTTATATTCACCCAGCGCGGTCTGGTAATCTTTCTGTTCGAACATGTGATCGGCAAACTTCAGTACATTCCCGGGTTCGAACATGTTGACACCGATGGTCATGCTGTCGGTCTGCGTTTGTATGAAAAAAATTATCGCGATCAAATCCTAATCCTCCGCTCCGGCAGAATCCTCGTATTCGTATCGATGCCATTCGATCTTGCCGAAGATGTAGTTCTGTTCCACCGGGTCGCACATCTTGTTATTCTTGATACCGCGGTAATACCGGCTATAGTAATTGACCGCGCCGGGCTGGCATCTCATCAACCGGTCAGCGGTCATGAGCGACCCCCAGAAAAAACCGTACTTCGAAAAAGCCTCCTGTGAGTAGTGGGAGCAGGACGGATCGAAATTGCAGACATCGCCCTGGGCTCCGGAAAGCGTCTTCTGATAGACCGTGATCGCGGTACGAAACACGATCTTAACGGGGTTTGTTTCATACGGTGGCTGCGTTGGCTGAGCCAACAGGCAGATCATACACAACATGTTCATGATTATAATCCTTTATTGGTTCCCAGGCAAATTGAACGGCATCTTCTGCTTTTTCTTTCCCAAACTCATCTTCTTCAAAAGATCGCGCGCGTAGAAGAACTGTTTGAGCAACTGGTTCACGTCGGCCATGGTCGTGCCGCTCCCGGCCGCGACCCTCTTTTTCCGCGCACCGTCAAGGATATCCGGCCGCTGCCGCTCCTGGGCCGTCATCGAATTGATGATCGCTTCGATCCGCTTGAACTCGTTCTCATCCAGGTCCGCACTCTTCGCACCGGGGATCATCGCCGCGAGCTGCGACAAGGGGCCGAGTTTCTTCACCGCCTTGAGCTGGCCCATGAAATCTTCAAGGTTCAGATCGCCCTTTGCGATCTTCTTCTGCATCTTTTCCTGATCGATCTCCCGCTCTATCGTTTTTACCTTCTCCACGAGGCTCCCGATGTCGCCCATCCCCAGTATCCGCTGAGCGATCCGGTCCGGTCGGAATTCCTCCAGACCCTCGAGGTATTCGCTCGTGCCAATATAATAGATCGGCACTTTGCTGGCGCTGGTTATTGAAAGCGCTGCCCCGCCTTTGGCGTCGCCATCCATTTTAGTCAGGATCGCGCCATCCAGACCGACTTTTTCGTTGAACGTCTTTGCCTGGTTTACGGCGTCCTGGCCCGACATGCCGTCCGCGACGAGCAGGCGGTAGGTTGGAGCGATGGTCCGGTTTATCTCCCTCAACTCGTCGATAAGCCCGTCATCGATATGCAACCGGCCCGCGGTATCTATGACCATCAGGTTATGACCGTGTTCCCGCGCGTATGCCCGGCCTTGCGTCACCGTGATCACCGCGTCATCGCCCTGGAGCGGAAAAAATGACAGACCGGCCCGCTCAGCCAGCTGTCGGAGTTGATCAACGGCGGCCGGCCGCTTGGCGTCCGCCGGCACGAGCAGCGGTTTTTTCATCCGAAACTTATACGCCAGTTTAGCCGCGGTCGTGGTCTTCCCGACCCCCTGCAATCCCAGCAGGTTGATAATCGTCAGACCGTCGCTGGCGAACTCAAGATCATGAACGCTTGAACCGAGCAGCGCGGTCAGCTCTTCGAAAACCGCCTTGATAATGAGATCGCCGGGACTCAGGCTTTTGGAGAGTTCAAGGTTTTGGGCTTTGACCGCAAGGCGGTCGATGAAATCCTTCACCACCGCGTAGTTAACGTCGGCCTCAAGCAGTGTGATCCGCATGTCGCGCAGGATCGCGTCCACCTCGGTCTTGGTGATGCGGCCGTAGCCCCGGACTTTTCGCTGAATGATCTGGAAACGGTCGATCAGTCCGTCGAACATTGCAGCCGGGCAATCGCCCGCGTGTAATTGCCGGTCTTAAAAACGCCGGCGCCGGATACGATGATATCCGCGCCGGCGGATTTGAGCCGGCATGCATTTTCAGCGTAGATCCCGCCGTCAACTTCGATCAGGTACTTTTCATGATGCCGCTTCAGGTAGGCGCGCGCCTGCTCGATCTTTTTCAGCATCGGCGTGATGAATTTCTGTCCATAGAATCCGGGATGCACGCTCATGATGAGGATAAAATCCAAGTTCGACAGGTAAGGGATCACCGGTTCGAACGGCGTACCCGGCGATATCGCAAGCCCGGCTTTTTTGCCGCTCGATCTTATGGAACGGATACAGTAACGGGGTTTCCTGGTCGCTTCAAGGTGGAATGAAACAAGGTCGGCGCCGGCTTCAATGAACTGCTTCAGGTAACGCTCCGGTTTGGTGATCATGAGATGGACGTCCAGTTTCAACGTGGTCATCCGGTCGATCGCGTCGACGATCATCGGCCCAAAAGTGATATTGGGCACAAAGACGCCGTCCATCACGTCGAGATGCAGATAATGGGGCCGGGCTTTTTCCACGGCGCGGATCTCACTGTGCAGCTTTGTAAAATCGGCCGCGATTATGGAAGGGGCTACCTTCACTTGATGATCATCAGACTTACTGTATCTCCCGCATGCACAACTTTGTCGGCCTGCGGATCCTGGACCATTACGTTCCCCTTGGTCCCGCTGCCCTCCACTTCGGCAATGCTGCCCAGGACCAGGCCTATGCGTTTGAGCTCATCCTTGGCTTGTTCCAGCTTTATGCCGATGAGATTAGGCATTTTCAGGATGATCCCTTTGCTGATGATAATTTTGACCAGATCGCCTTTCTTCACTTCGCTGTCGAACTCCGGGATCGTCCTGATAATCCCGCCGGCCGGCACCGAATCCGACACAACGGAATCGACCGATTCGATCTGTAAGCCGAGGTTCTGGAGGATGAGCTTGCCCTTGTCAAAACCTGTGCCGAAGAGATATGGCATCGTCACGGTCTCCACCCCCAGGCTGATGGACAGATTTATGATCCGGCTCCGCTTGACCTTGGTGTCCGGAAGCGGCTCCTGAATGATCACTTTGCCCTCGTCAATTATCTGATCGTACCGCCGCTCTTTCACGACACCCTGCAGGCCTTTGGTTTTCAGAACATGGATCGCCGAATCCAGGGGCAGGCTGCAGACATTCGGCACCGAAACTTCCTGACCCATCCGGACTATGGCCGGCATGATGATGAAATTGGCAAGGACGATCCCGATGACGAAGAACAGGAGCACGAAAATGGCGTAAACCAGGAATCTTCTCATTCCAGCACGGTCGCGACCACAAGGTTGATCTTGCTGCCTTTTTTCAGCTTGGTGCCGGCGCTCGGCGACTGGCTTATGATAATACCCACGTTGATCTCGGTGCTGACCTCGTATGAAACAGAACCGACCTCGAAGCCGCCTTCCTCGATCAGCCGTTTGGCAGTAGACAGCGCGCGCCCGACCAGGCGCGGCACGTCACCGAGCTGCGCCCCGCTGCTGAGCACGATCGTGATCATATCGTCCTTCCTGATGCGCGAACCTGCGGGCGGCACGGTCGAGACGATCTTGTCCTTCTCCACGCTTGAGTTCTCCTCGGTCCTGACCTCGCCGATCTTCAAGTTCAACTGCGATAGACGCGCCGTCGCTTCGCTCAATCCCATACCCTTGAGATCGGGAAGAAAGCTGGCGCTCGTCCCTTTCGAAATG
Organism: bacterium; assembly: GCA_036382775.1. Classification (NCBI taxonomy): domain Bacteria; species bacterium. The sequence goes on from DASVHD010000035.1 coordinate 258,034, forward strand.
AACACCGTGATCGTTGATTTGCTGCGCACGGTGGATCCCGGCAGAGGCGTCTGTCGAAAAATTATGTTTTCGCCGTACTTGTCGTTATCTTCCTCGCCGCCCACCATCAGCAGCAGACTTTTCGATTCAAGGATCACGCGCGCCTGCTCGGTCGTTGAACCGACTACGTTCGGGATTTCAACCTCACCGCCCGATCTTGTCATCGGCACGACGAAAAAGAAAACAAGACAGACAATAACTGATGTGAACAGGGAAACCAGGAGCGATATCAAAAAAACTTTAGCCGTATTGTAATACATATTTCTCCTTTCATTCAAAAAGATGATCACAGCGATAAACACATAGATACCGGAGATAACAGAAATCGCTGTAATCTATCCTTTCAATCTCTGTCATCATTTCACGCAGTGAACGGAGAGGGCGGGATTTGAACCCGCGTTCCACCTCTCGGCGGAAACACGATTTCCAGTCGTGCTCCTTGGGCCGCTCGGACACCTCTCCAATTGGCTGATAGCAGCTGAACATAAAAGAATTATCGATTATTTTTCTTTATTTTCGTCTTCTTTTTTTTGCTTGTCCTTATCTTCAGGCGCCTCGATCTCATTCAGGCCTTTCTTGAATTCCTTGACGCCGCGGCCAAGGCTTCGGGCCAGATCAGGGATTTTCCGCGCACCAAAAAGGATCAGCACAATAATGAGTATCAGTAATATCTCTTGCCAGCCAAAATTCATTGGACCTCCAATACTTTTCGATATTATAAATAAGTATATTAAATTTCAAGAAATTGTCAAGACGGCCCCCGATACTGCTTATGGCATATCGCTTATTGCACATATCAGGAACATAAATTTTAGAAGAAAAAGACATTATTTTTTACTATTGACAATCCCCATAGATATGGTTATAATAGCTTTAAGTAAAGGAGGAAAAGTGACCAATTTGCACTTTAATTTCAAGGATGTTTTCAGAGCCGGCAGACTTGGTTTTAGCGCCAAGAAGATGTGGGTTGTTTTCGTCGGTCTGCTCGTTGCGTTTATTGGGTATGATATTTTGACGTATATCGCATACATGGTTAGTGGGTCGGATATCGGTTCGGTCTGGGATGCCTTCCGTCTCGTGCCCATGTACCCGGCTGATTTCCCTTGGCCCTGGTTCGCCTGGATCATCTACGCGGTCGGCGTTCTGTGGTGGATATGTGTCAACCTCATCACCGGTACGGCCGTATCAAAAATAACCTATGAGCAGCTGAAAGGCGACGAATTCTATGAAATAAGGGAAGCCGTTAAATTCGCCATGAAAAACGGCAAGTCCGCGATCGCCGCTCCTTTTGTCCTGATCCTGTTCATCATTTCACTCCTTGTCATGGGCTTGATCCTCGCCCTGATAACGCGGATACCGTATTTCGGACAGCTATTTCTAACCGTCATGGCGATCCCGGCATTTTTTGTCAGCATCTTCATATTGTATCTCCTGGTCGTTACCGTGGTATCGTTGACGATCGGTCCCTCGATCGTCGGCGCAACGGGTAACGACACGTTCGATACGCTCTTCGAGTCATTCTCCGTGATCAATGACCAGCCTTGGCGGTACCTTGTCTATGAATTTCTCTTAAAACTGGTCATCGTCCTTGGTGTCGGGATCCTGGGATTCTTCGCTGCCAAAGCTGTCTTCCTCGGCAATAATATCATCGGCTTGATCGTGCCGGCCGATAAACTTGAAAATATCATGGCCAATGCTGCCTACTATGTCAAACTGGCAATACCGCCAATATACCCTGAATGGGTACAGGTAAATATCGTGAAATACATCGAGATGATCGGCATGCCCAACCTGCTCTTTCCTCCTGAATACATGGCATCCTATGAATCCTGGACGGGCGCGATCTCTTCGTTCGTACTGGGCATAATTTACTATCTGATCGTCCTTGGGGTCGCGTCGCTGAGCTGCGCGATCTATTGGGCGGGCAATACCGTGATCTTCACCGTGCTCGTCAGGAAGAAGGATGACAAGAACCTGCTTGAGATCAAGGAAGAGATCTTTGAGGAAAAGAAAGACGAAAAGCAGGAAGAGAAACCGGCTGAAGAGAAAAAAATAAAACGTCCGCGTAAGAAAGAGGAAGAAAGCGAAAAGCCAGCGGACGCGCCGCCGGAAGAAAAGAAGGACGCCTAAGGTTTTGAAATCACTTTATTCCACGGCGGCCGGCTTCACATCAGCCGGCCGCCGTGATTTTCGCCGCATTGCCACATGAAAGCCGGTTATATCGCCCTGGTCGGTGAACCCAATGTCGGCAAATCGACCTTGTTCAACTATCTTCTCAAGAACAAACTCTCCGCCGTAAGCCCCAAGCCACAGACCACGCGGAACCGCATCCTTGGGATCCTGGTGCGTGAGCAATGCCAGCTGTGTTTTTTCGACACGCCCGGCATTATCACGCCTGATTATCCACTGCAGGAAAATATGATCCACCAGCTGCAGCAGGCAATCCAGGACGCGGACATTGTTGTCTGGATCACCGATCCCTGGTTTAGATCTGTCCGTTTCCCGGAGAACCTGGCCAAAGTCGCTCGCACCAAGCCATTCATTGCGGTTGTCAATAAAATCGACCTTGCTGACGAACCCCGGGTAAAGCGCGCTCTTTCGGAGATCGCGTCATCCGGTATCAGCGATGCGATTGCATTGTCGGCGTTGACAGGCACCGGAGTTGAGGGGCTCTTGTCAAAACTCTGCGACTTGCTGCCGGAAAATCCATTCTTGTATCCGGAGGATGATATCTCGGACAGCCCGGTGCGGTTTTTTGTGGCTGAGATCATCCGGGAAAAAATATTCCAGAAATTCAAGGAAGAAATTCCCTATTCGACCTGCGTCCAGATCGAGGAATACAAGGAGCATGAAGAGGGAAAAGACCTGATCCGGGCCGTGATCTACGTGGAGCGCGAATCACAGAAAGGCATTCTTATCGGTAAAAAGGGAATTGCCCTCAAGCGGATCGGCGAAGCCGCTCGCAAGGATATCGAGGTCCTTATCGACCACCCGGTCTATTTGGAACTCTGGGTCAAGGTCAAGGAACAATGGCGCAAGGATAAGAAATTTTTGAAGGAAATAGGATACTAACCATCTCCCCTACTTCCCCCTTGAAGGCAACGTGGAAAAAATTATAATAACTGGCGTCCCTAGGGAAGGGAGGAATAAGGTGGGAGTTAGGAGGATTTATGGACATTAAAAAGATCAAGATCGATACGCCACCTGGTGCGAATGTCATCTGCGGACAAAGCCATTTCATCAAGACCGCGGAAGACCTTTTTGAGGCGCTGGTGAACTCGGTACCGACGATCGCCTTCGGGCTGGCTTTCAACGAGGCCTCGGGTCCGTGCCTTGTCCGTTATGAAGGCAATGATGACGAACTTACTGCGCTGGCGTCAAAATATGCCCGGGCGATCGGCGCCGGTCATTTTTTCATCATCTTTATAAAAAACGCTTTCCCCATCAATGTTCTTGACCGGATAAAAGCGTGCCCGGAAGTGCTTGCGGTCTTTTGTGCGACCGCGAACCCGGTCGAGGTGCTTCTGGTCGATGATGAAATGGGCAAAGGCGTGGTCGGCGTTATTGACGGCTCCGCCGTAGTAGGTATAGAGGATAACGCGGCTCGCAAGGAACGTTATGGATTCTTGCGGAAAATAAAATACAAACTATAGTTATCACCCGCCTTCAAGGGGCGGCTATTCCATGATATTTTTCCTGCTCAGGAGTTCAAACTCGCTGACCGCGGTTTTTTCCTTGCCGCTCAGCAGATCAGTATCCCGCGCGACCACAATATAGTTCCCGGCAGGCAGGTCCATGGGATGATACTTTGCGGGCAGGTAGGCGATATCGCCCTCCCCTGATTCATCCTGGATAAGGACATCCAGAATCTCCCTTTTCATGCGCTCCTTGCTGTAGATCTCATAAGTGGTCCGCAACTGATGCCGGCCACCACTGGTCTGCAGGTTATACAGTTCGTGGTAGAAATAAAAAGGGACGTTGACCTCGGTCGCGGCCTGGGTCATGGGGATGACCCGGCCTACGGGTTTGCTGAACCGCTCGTCGGTAAATGACTCATCGATGAGACGCGCGGCGATAAGATCGCTGATCTCCTTCGCATCGGCGGCATACTCAAGGAGATCGACCGTGAATTCTTCTCTACCGACCAGCTTATTTTTCAGGTCTGCCAGTTCCAGAGTGATCCGGTATACTTTAGGTTCAAGCCAAAAATTCGATTGGTCACAGAAAATGCCGGAATCCCCGTTCTGCGGGTACACGATCTTCTCTTTCTCGCTGATCAGGCTGTCCAGATCGTTGAACACCTTGATCATCCGGCAGAATTTAAGCCCGGTCGTGTCCTTTACCGGCACGTTGATGTACAGTTCCAACCGCGTCAGGTTCATTTTTTGCCGGAACCGACCGATCGCCGCGCTATAATCAAGTACCCCCACGGAATCGAACGACGCCGGCACGGGGATCGTGTCCTCTTTCAGATAGGGCAATTTCACAGCATCGCCGAACTCGCTTTTGACCAGGATCTTGTATGCCCGGGCGATGCGGATGAAATCAAACTCCAGCCCCGCGCTCCGGTAGGACCAGATCTCAGCGGGCCGCACAACTTCTTTGGCCGTTATCATTATCAACTTCTGCGGGGATATTTCCTGGCGCCGGGACGGCGGGCCGTATTTCACGTACGTCGACAAACGCTCATCGCTAAGGGGCGCGTTCGCGCCGAACGTTCGAAACGCGTACATGGTGCGTTCTTCAAAATCCATCCTTGCGCTGTCCTTGTCGCGCCAATAGCTATCATACAGAAAACGTCGGTCCGCGGCCGAAGGGGTGTTGAGGTATTCCATGGCGAATGTTGTATCGATCGAGCGTAAACCCAGGAACACCGAGCGTTCTTGCTCAAGCAGGCGGTAATACCGTGCGCCGAGGATATTCGATGCGCAAGCCGCCATTACCAGCATCGCCAGAAGACAGTATCGAACTAATTTCCTTCCATCTTTCATGTTTTTTATGATCATGACCGCGCCTTTCTATTCTTCGTTCCCGGGCCCGGGGAAATCCCGGAGAAAATCGTCTTCAACATTGACATTACCCCTCATATCATAATCGCCGTCGCCGTCGCTGTCAACAAAGAGAATGCTCAAACCGCGCGTGTGGTAGTGCCACACCTGGGACGGATCACCGGTCGCTTCCATCGGTCGATATTCAATTTCATCCGGAGGACCATTGAGGATATAATACTTGCCAAGGTGCGTCCGGCGGCCGATGATATTGGAGGTGGAAAATTGCGCGTCGGCTTCCATAAGCCGTTCTTCGAACTGTTTGTAATCGTGCCGCGACCAGAATTTGTCTAAATATTTCTTTTTTACCGACAGGTCAAGATCGCAAAACTGCCGATACTCGTCGGCCGATAAAAAAACGTCGATCTCAAAAGCGTAAGTCATAGCGTCAAGATCAATGCTCAATGCCCTTTCTTTGACATCCAGGGAATGGCTCTTCGTGACCATCTTGTTCAGCACCGGCTCATAGATCGCCACGTGGACCTTGTATGGCCCCGGTCGTATGTCACCCACTGCGATAAAGGCAGTATCGATCTGGCGAAAATCGTACTTCAGCCGTTTTTCATCACGGGAAAAGACGATCGCACCCGCGGTGTCGACGATGATATATCGAACCGTGAAATAAAGGCTGTCCGGGATCAATCCATATGCTTCGGTATATACCATCATGGTGTCACGCGGCGCGAATTCAGGAGCCAGCAGCGGGGTCAACTCGACCCCTTCACGGGCGAAATGCAAGATGGCTTGCACCTTTTCTGAAAGGATCAGATCGCTGCACGTGAACGCGACCGTGTCCGAAAAGATCTCAAGCTCGCCATTTTTCTCGGCATGATCGCCGGAAGCGTCGATATCCAGTTGATACCGGTACTGGCCGGCGCCGAGAAAAACCGGGATAAAATCTATCAGGTAATCGCTTTTTCGGGTTGGATCAACGGTTGCGCTTTTCATGCCTTCATGAACCGCCGAATCTGCGCTGCTCTTGGAATGAACGACCAGTCGGTAATGGTATTTTTTAGTTACGTTCGGCCGGGCGCTCTCCAGTTCCTCAAAGGAAAAAATATCAGCGGCCGGCAGCGTATACCAGATCTCTGAATATCCCTGGTCAAAGCGGTACGCCTCGCAGTTCAAGCTAAGTGCTGGTAAGACATAAAGGATCAGTATGCCCATCGCGTTCATTTATTATAATGACCATGCCCATGAAGTCAAGCCAAACGGGATTCATTGACAGGATGGACGATCTGATTAGAATGCATTATGCACGGGAGGACAAATGGCGGTTAAAAAGTATCACCTGCGTTGGCAGGAAAAAGCTATTACCAAAAAAAGTGAACTCTTTAAAATAATCCGGCAGCAAAAACACATGACCTTTGCCATGTGTAAGGACAACGAACCTTACCTGGTCACGGTCAACCACGGTTTTGACCGAAGAAAAAACTGCCTTTACTTTCACTGCGCGACCAAAGGTAAAAAAATGGATTTTTTGAAAGCTCATCCAGTGGTTTGGTGCCAGGTGCTGGCAGACAGCGGCTATATCAACGGGCGGTGCACGCACAAATACCGGTCTGTGCAATTTAACGGAAAAGTCAAATTTTTAAGATCAAAAAAGGATAAACTTGACGCGCTTAATGTCATGCTTGACCATCTTGAAAAAAATCCCAAACGCATGAAAAGATCGCTTGAGCAGGCAAACCTGGATAAAGTAGCGATCGGCTGTATCAAGATCGGACAAATGACGGGCAAAAAATACAAACCCGACTAGCTGATCCAATTATTTATCACCGTGTTGACTTGTTCGTCCCTTTTCTCATCGTAGAAGTAAATGAAAAAAACGGGATAATCGATCTTCTATCACTGCGTTGAAGTATACGTCCCGTTTCTCATTGTGGAATTTTATTGAAAAACGGGGCGCTGACTTGTGCGTGCCGTTTGTACATTAAAGACTTTTATCAAAAAACGGCGAAATCGAGTATGAACCAAAGGTTCATACTGGTATAACGCAGATGAATCGGAACGGCTTATCTGAAGCGTTCACAAAGCCGTGCTGATCGCCGGTCAGGACCAGCAGCGCATCACCAGCGCGGACCACCTGGTCCGCGCCGGTTGACTTGAGAATAGCCTCGCCTTCGACGATAAACATCTCGTGTTCGGTATCGGCGTGGCTATGTAGCGGGATCTCGCCGCCGGGCGCGATCGTAAATATTCGCATTGCGCAGTGCGGAGCCCCGTCCTTCTTGGTTATCAGCCATTGCAGGACCACAGCCTTTGTGCCCTTCATGGCCGGGGTCTCTTTTGGGATCTCTGATAAATGCTTGATTACCATCACAGCCCTACTTCCATCAGGAACGGCTCGGCGATCGCCTCATCCTGGGTATTGTAGTATTCATAGACCCGCGATGACATTACCTGGGCCTTGATCGGGTATTTTGCCTTGATGCTGTAAGACAGCGCCACGGGTTTGACAGAATCGATCTCTTCCAAGTAGATTATGATCTGCCGCGATGTTAGACTGTACTTCTGGATCTCTTTGCCGACATGCTCGTCAAGGGTCGGCGTCTCGACCGAGAATCCAGGCGGCAGCCCAAGATCGATCATGACCATTTGCGCCTTACCCGGCTTGTTCAGCTTGATCTTTACATCGACGTTGACCATGTCATTGATCATGAGTTTGGTGCGGTCGTACTTGACGTCGATCGCGAACATCGGGATCGGAGGCCTGGGCAGGTTTTTCCACGGGATATAATAGGAGCTCGCGATCTCGTAAAGGAAGCTTCCCTCACCCTTGACCGTGATCTCGACCGAGTTATCGCTGCCCGCCTTGGCCAGGTAACCGGTCAGATCGACCTGCTGCATGACATCGGCGTTAGTCTTGTCAACGCTCAGTTCGTCGACCTGCTTACCGTTCGCCTTCACGATGATCCTGGCATTGATATCCTCGGACGCGCCGCCCATCGCTGCGATCAACGTGCGCAAGCAGATGATCGTGCCCTGGGTAGTGTACCACATGCCGTTGGCGTCTTTGGACCGGATGATGTAGGTCAGGACCTTGTTCACCGTATCGCTGAATTTTCCGGACTTCACCAGCGCATAAGCGGCAAGCCCGGTCGCCTCGATATCCGCGCCGTTGCCCCGGCTGAAAGTCACTGACGGGATCTCCGACTCCCACCAGACCACGTCCTTTTCCTGTTTGGCTTTTTCAATGAGCTTTTTGCAGACCTCGACCGTCCGCTCAGACTTGGGCTCGGCTGCGACAAAAGCATTGGCGACCAAGGCCAGCACATACGGATCCTTGGCGGACGCGAGGTTCTTGTACAGATAATCGAGCCCGCGCGATACTTCGTTCCCCTTGTCGCCGATCTCGCCGAGAGCCCAGCAGATATATGCGGTCGGCATCAGCTCGCTGTGCTGGATCCTGCCCCATGATTCCTCGTGCAGGTATGATGGATCAGGAGCCCAGGAACCGTTCTTGTCCTGTTGATCTTTCAGCCATTGAGCGGTCCGCTGGATCACGCGCTCGTCGGTCTCGTAAACCTTCGACATATCGTGGAACTCCATGACGCCATACGCGGTCAGGATCTTGTTGGCCGGCGCGTCGCCGAACCACGAGAAACCGCCGCCGCTCACCTCGAACGAAAGCAGCCGTTGATAGCCGACGCTTATATACTGTTCGGCCGTCATTTCGGTCTCGGGTTTAATCTGCTCGGTCTGACGCAGGTAGTTCAGGATCAAGATATTGGGGTAGGTCACGGACGATGTTTGCTCAAAGCACCCGTACGGCATGCCCAGCATCTTGTCCAGTCCTTCGACAACCTGGGAGTAGATGCCCGGGTAGATCCTGAGATAGAGCTTGTTGGCTTCCGCTATCGCGTTGTCTGGAAATGCCACGGTCTTTGCCACCGCGCCTTCGAGCCGGTCTGATATGATCGCGTCGAACCTCTTGCCGTCGGGCAGGACCTCGATGCTGCGCTTGATCGCGTCCGACTTCGCCTCGCCGTACGCCTTCACGGTCAGAGCATTGACGCCCAGCTTTTTAACCCGGATCGGGAAATAGACCACGCTCACTTCGTCCTTATTTAGCGTCTTTGATATCTCGCTCTTTTCCAGGATATCGAACCAATCACCGGTCTCCAGTTCGACCTTGATGGTCTGCTTCTTGGGCAAATAATTGTAGAGCGCGACCGGTATCGATATTTCATCGCCCTGGGTCAACGCGACCGGCAGGTCGATGTCGGCGAAAAATTCCTGGAAAACCTTGATCTGGGACAGAAGCGAACCGAGCTCGCCATTCTGGCTGGAACCAAAAGCGGTCAGGCGCCACGTCGTTATCGCATCCGGCATGGTTACCGGTAGGGTCGCCTTTCCGGCGTAGTCGGTTATCAACGCCGGTTCGAATATGAAAGTCTCGGGAAAATACTCACGCACCCGCGGCTCGCCCGGACCGCCCTTATCCTTGTCGCGGCTGCGGTCATCCATCGTCGCGCTCTTTGCCATTGCTCGCTTTTCCATGCGCGGCGGCGCTCCGGCTGCCGCCATGGGCATTGCCATCTCAGCCTCGTCGAACATGATGTCACCGCGTCCTCCGCCCCAGCCCCATTCGGTTATATCGTCGGCATTGTCGAACGCGCCGTCAGGACCCGCGCACGCGAGCGTAAAATAAGAGAAGTATTCGTTGCCCTCTGGTATGGTGACGCGGTACTTGCGCATCCATGGATCATAAAGGTCTTTTCCCTTGAGCATTCCCTCTTCGATCAGAACGGCTATGCCGTCTTCGGTTTTGGGATATTGATTGTGCTTTTCGTAATATTTATTGATCGCTCCATATATGTTATCCCGCGCCTGGTAGAGCCGGTTGTAGAACGCGGAATAGACCTTTTCGTTCACTTCCAAAGGGGTCGTGTAGTTGACCGGGAAAGGTTCCTTCGGCACCAGGGTCGAGAACATCACGTTCTCGGCGCGCGGTTCGATCGGTCCCTTTTTAACGATGTTTGCCGGTTCAAAACCGTGGATCTCGTAGCGCGGCTCCATGATTTCTTTTTCAAGCATGAAATATACTTTTTCCAGGCCCGGCTGCAGTTCAGACACCGCGAATACCGCTTCGTCGACGATCGCCACGCACAATGCCGCGATCCTGGGTTTTCCCGCCCGGTCGGTTACCGTGAACAGAATGTTACCGTCCTCGCCGGGCAGGTACTCGTTCTTATCGGGTTTGACATTGATCACAAGATCGTTCGCCGGGTGCACGAAGCAGAACCGCGTATCGCGGATAATATCGCTGCCTGGCGTGACGATGTACGCGTGCAGCCAGATCGAACCGCTCAGGTCAGAGCCCAGGTAAAGCTTGTGCGTACCTTTACCAGCACTGATCGCGACCGACTTGGTCAGCACGGTCTGGTTGTCTTTGATAATATCAAGGTACACGCGGCCGGCTTTCTTGGTTGTGAAGAACTGCAGGTCTATTGATTCGCCGACCTTGAAGATGCCGCGTGCCATGCGCATGATGATCTGATCGCGGTCGACATCGAGCGAGAACTCCTTTTTCAAACTTGCGGATTCGCCCTTACTGTCGGTCACACGCACGTCGAGTTTGACCTGGTTGTTCTTGGGCGTGCATAAGAATTCGGCGATCCCGAACTCATCGGTCTTGGCCGGGACCATCTTCGCGCCATCGATCTCCATTTCCACCTGCGCCGTGCACGGCGAGCCGTCCGGATAATTGGCCAGGACGTAAAGCCGGTTCTCAAGGCCGGGCTTAAGCGCACCGCCCTCAGGCACGACCGATATGGTTATGATGTCCTGGACGACCTTTTTGGTCAAGCTGACTTTTTCGCTGTGGTTCGCTTTGTCGATGACCTCGATATCCAGCCGGACAAAGGCATCGCCTTTTTCCAGTGGTTCGCCCACGAAATACCCGGGCAGTTTGTACTCAAAATGGTACAGGCCGCTCGTCGCAGTCGCTCCTTCGATGACACTCTCTTCGTTAAATCCGACATCGAACCTGTAAACCGAAATTTTTACCTTGCCCTCGGCAACCGGCTTGCCGAAGAAGTACTGCACGTCGACGTCGCCGGTCATCTTTTCGCCGGGGAGGTAGAATTCTTTGTCCGTCTTGAGCGAGATCTTGAACTTGGGCAGGACGTATTTCTCGACCTTGACCGTTTTTTCTATTTTCTCGCCGTCCACGATAGAGCGGATCGTGTAGTTGCCGAAATTCACCTCGTCGGCAAGCAGGAACTGCACGTAGCCTACGCCGAATTCATCGGTCTTGTTTGTTTTCTTGAACACCTTGTTGCCCTTGCTGTCTTCCACTTCGAAAACCAGTTCTTTTTCTTTCACCGCGGAAAGCTCGGGTTTATGCAGGGACAGGGTCCTGATATGTACGGTTTGGCCGGGCTGGTATATGGGTTTATCCGTCACCAGATAGGTCATGTTGCCGGTCAGAACCTTGATGCTGGTGTTGAAAGTATCGCGACCGACATCAGAAGTCACGTCGAAATAAACCGAAGCCTGTTCCACGTTGTCGGGGATGTCAAATACCGTGTTGCACGTGCCGGAATTATCGGTCACGCCGTCGAACACGTCCTTTTTAATTTCATTGTCGCCGCTTGAAGCCTCGATCATAACCCTGATCCTGGCGCTGCTGATCGGCTCGTTGCTGCGCTGGTTCTTCACGATGATCCGGAAATTCGCCGGCGTCCCCTTGATGAACTCGTTCTGGCCGAGGATCTTGACGATCATCCGGTCCTGGAGTTGGAATAATGAATAGACCGTGACGTCTCTTTTAAAGGTGACGCGTACCCTCAGCAGATCAAGATCTTCGACGCTCTCTTTCATTGTCACGGTGATGGGCAGGCTATAGTTTTCTTTTTTCACATACACAAACTTGGAAGCCGTACCCACGACGCTGTCCTGGGGATCGATAAGCTCAACCTTGCGCTTGCCGAGCTCACCCTGGTACTCGCCCAGGGGGATATTCAGACGCATTTCATTATCGGTCTTGGACATGGCAATGCCCACGACCAAAACCATGATCCCGATAATAAAGGTTGCTGATAAAAATTTAGCCATGACTCCTCCTTATGTTTGTTATTGCATGATTTTTTGCGTATTTTTGACGTTTTGTCATATATTTTTGCTCATTTTATATCTGATAATACAAACTCGGTCTGTAAATATTCCCAATGCATGGAATTTGATATATTTTACGATCAAATCCAACTTAGTATTATAAATAACCTGATCTCAAAGTCAACATGCCGGATCGGTCCGGCGCTTGACAGACACTGCTTGCCATGTAAAATAGCCTCAATGAGATTATTAAATAAACAACAGACGGCCGTCACGGTCACTGGTATCTTGATCATCCTGGTGGCTGTTCTTAATGGACAAGCTTCGTTCAAAAACCAACAAAACCAGTATTCGCGCGTACATGATACGCGGGAACGGTGCGAGCCGCTGATACGACAACTTTTTGACAGCATAAACATTGATTATCCGCCGTATCGCATCCTTATCCGCGGCTTCAAACAGGAGCAGGTCCTTGAACTCTGGGCGCAGAACGATTCATCATCATTGTTTACACACATAAAGACCTACCCTTTCACCGGCTTTTCCGGCGTTTTGGGTCCTAAAAGAAAACAGGGCGACCTGCAAATCCCTGAGGGGTTTTACCAGATCATAAATTTCAACCCCTGGTCAGAGTTCCATTTATCTTTGCGGCTCAATTATCCCAATCGCTCGGACAGCATCCTGGGCGAGCGCGGCAACCTGGGCGGACGGATCCTGATCCATGGCATGTCCTGCACCATCGGCTGCATCCCGATCGGCAATGAAGCGATCGAGGAACTTTATATCATCGGCGTGGACACAAGATCTGCCGGTCAAAAACGGATACCCGTTTATCTTTTCCCGGCAGTCATGGACAGCTCAGGCATGGCCGGTCTGACCGAGTACGCGTCCACAGACACGACCCTGATGGATTTCTGGGATAATTTAAAACAGGGTTATGATGTTTTTAAAAAATATCACCGTTTATTAAAATTTCATGTAGACCGAAACGGCCAATATATTTTTGATTGAACAAATATTTGTTTTCTTCACCGGACGGATTTTTCACCATAATTAAATCATAATCCCCCTTCTTCCCCCTTTAGTAAAGGGGGATTAAGAGGAGGATTTGCATATCAAATCGCTTGCGCATATAATTATTTCTAACTGATCTACTTTTTCCTGACCTTTCTAAACACCATATTGATCCCGCTGTCTTGTTTTGGCGGCTGGAGCGTGGATAACAGGTCATAAGCTTCAACGAATTCCATCCCGGCTTTCTCAGCCATATCAACGATCTCATTCGCGCCATAGATCCGCAGGCGCAACGCGAGTTTATCGACGTGTCTCAAATTTTTACCAGTTTTCTTATAGAATGTCCAGGTTTCGTCATTGTAAGAGTGGGGCCGGTCGAATTTACCATTATGGAGAATGACATAGTCGCCGATATCATCATAAATGCAGCTGCAATAAATATTCAGCAGCCTTTCGCGGGACATTGTATTGAGCACCAGAAAAAGACCTTTCGGCTTGAGCAGGCGCGCGACCTTCTTGAAGATCCGCTCGTCGGTTTTCCTGTCATAATAACCGATCGCGGTAAAAATGCTGATCACCACGTCGAACTTGCCTTTGACGTGCTTATCAAGTGAGCGGATATCGCCGCATAAGTAATCAATATTCTTAATTTTTAGTTTCTTCGCTTTTATCCGCGCGTCTTCGATATACAGCGGGCTGATATCGATCCCGGTCACTTTGAATCCCTTTTTTGCCAGACCCGTGCAGATCCGGCCGTTGCCGCAGGCGATCTCCAGTATTTGGCTGCCCTTGCGGATACGGTTTTTTCTCAGGATACGAACGATCCCGCGTACTGCCAATGGCGCATGTTTCCAGGCCTGGTCCATGACATACAGCCAGAGCCTGCCGTCCTTTACGAAAAACCTTTCTGTCCAGTGAGCCATGTTTTCCTCCAGTCACAAAGATCTTGATCTGTGTTCATTATATATAACTGCCGCAGTCGGTCAAGATTTGACTTGACTGGCTAATTTTTGTGCATACTGTCCTATTTTCTTCTCATTCGCTTTATTCGACTGTTTTTTCATTCGCAATATCAAGTCTTTTTTTAATGGAATCAGGCACGAAATTTGCTGTATATAGAGATAGGAGATGACATGGTTACATTCTTAGAAAACTTAGAAAAGCAGGAACCCGAAGTCTGTGAATACATAGACCATGATGAAAATATCATCACGATCGAGATCGTTCTGCCGGGCGTACGAAGGGAGAACATCACTTTAAAAGTGACGATGAGTTCCCTGGTTGTTTCCGCATCATCCAGCACTATAAAGTACGCGAAATACCTCTTTTTTAAACATCCGGTCGTGCCGGAACGCGGAAGAGCATTCTATGAACACGGGCTCCTGCGGGTTAAGATTCCGTTGCGGGCGTAATCGTTGATTATTTCACCTTCCCGTTAATCCCCGCTCTTTCATCCTGAGCGGAGCGAAGGATCTCATCAGTTTATGATAATCAAGGACCTGCTGTCTTATGATAGGTATAGGTCGCAGCCAACCCTTGCATTGATTTGTTTTCTGCGATTGCATCGTGCGGAATGAGCAAATAAGACCATGGTTTTCCGCCATGTTTCTGCGCATGGGCGGTTGCGTGAACGCACCATGCCGCGGCGGCTTTGGCTTTGACCAACACTTCTGCATCGTTCATCTCATTCGCGGCCTTCACTTCACATACGAACTTCGCCGTCTTGGTCTCGACCACGAAGTCCGGTTCGTAAGATGCTTCGCCGGCGTAGTGAATCGGGAGGTCACCCCTGGCGGGCTTGAACCACTTAAGCACTTCCTTGTCATTTTCCAGGACAACCGCGAAACGACGCTCGGAGTCCGAATCGAACTTCTGGATCCGGTACAGGCACTTGCCGAATCCGGCAAACAGCATCTTCCGGATGTCTTGCTTATCGGAAACCGGCGCGCGGTAGTTCCGCTCGGTTTCCCCGGCAGGGACCAAGTAGTTGTTGGGCCGGAGCGTCGTGAAGCCCCTGCTCACGTGTGCCTCATAATCCGCCGCCTTCTCCTCGTAGTGGTCCTGCATCTGGCCGTGGACTAGATTGACCAGCGTCTGCTGGTGATACTGCAGAACGTTGAGCACTTCTGCCTCGTTCTTGAGGTACGACCGGAGATGTGCGACGACCTGCCTCCCCAGTCCATAAAGCAACGCCGAATGATCGTCGTAACAGATATCATTGAAATCCATAAGGCCCCGCACAAGGTAGTCTTCGAGGTTTTCCTCGGGCACGATGCCGGTGCCACTCAAGAGGCGGTGCTGTTCCCTTCGGTGCAATTCCTGGATGAGAATCTCGTTGTCCACCGGCTCAGGTCGCACTGCCGCGAGGTCGAGTTGGAATTCCCGGTATCGCCGCGTCACACCGCCGACTGGCTGAACCGTGATGCGGGGAATATCAATCGAAAACTCGGTCCACATCGTGATGGTCTTGGCCACGACATCATCCATGTTAACCGGCTCGACGATCCCCTCCAGTTCCTTCTGTACCGAGGTGATCATTTCTTTCACCTTCTCGGTTATCTGCTTCATGATCTCCGGCTTGGTTAGGTCGGCAGAGACTGGCAGGTGTTCAAACCCCTGATGGATCACATCCTGAGTGATCTTTGCCGCCTCCCGTTCTCGCGTGGTCACAAAACTCGATGGCCTTTCCCTCGCCACCAATGCCTGACCGCTGTTGGCTGACGGCTCATAGCTGATCACTGAAGGTTGAATCCGATTCACTGTCTCCGGCTCGACCACCATGACTCTGGGCCTCTCATCGCCGATATAAACAACTTTCATACCACCCCGGATGATCGAATCAGGGCTGTTGGCATAATCCACGATCTCCTGGAACTTGTCGTGCGAGACAATAGTCAGGCGGTCAACCACCGCCACTCCGGTGCGCTTCCCATAAGGCAGACGTAAACCACGTCCGATTGATTGTTCCACCAACGTCTTCGAGTTGGCAGCGCGGAGTGGAACAATGGTATAGAGGTTGGTGACGTCCCAACCTTCCTTGAGCATATTCACGTGGATGACGATTTCGGTCACGTTGTCCGGCTTCTCCACATTAATGAGCCTCTCGATGGTCTCATCCCTCTCCTCGCCGCTCTGCATGGAATGAACCTGGATGACTTTCCCCTTGTATCGCCCCTCGAAGAAAGCCTCGTCCTCGATGATCTTCATGAGCGCATCGGCATGCCCGGTATCACGCGCAATAACAAGCATGAACGGCTTCACCGCTGACCTTCCGCTTTCGCGGGCATAAACCTCCAGTTCGGCTTTCGTGTTCTCGTGAATCCTGACTCCATCCTCGAGTTTCAATCGCTCTAAGCCGACATCATCGTAGTTCTTCGCCTCGAAGTTCTCGCGTGTTGCCACCGCGGGTTCCTTGACGAACCCATCCGTCATAGCGTTAGAGAGCGGGTAAGCGTAGATAACATTCCGGAACGGCTGGGTCCCACCACCGCGTTCCACATGCGGTGTAGCCGTAAGTTCCAAACCAAGGATAGGTTTTAACTCGCTGATGGCTTTCATACCCGCCGATGCCCGATAACGGTGGGACTCATCCATGAGCAACACCAGATCATCAAGCTTCGCGAGGAAGTCGAAATAACTCTGGCCAATACACTCCTGAAGCCGTCGGAAACGCGGAATACTGCTCTTGGCCGCTCCCTTTGGCGTTTCTGTACTGGTAATTTTCGATACATTGAATATGTTAACATGTACCCTTTCGTCCGTGCCGAAGAGTGTTTTTACCCGAAGCCCGCGGCCGCTCTCGAAGTTGTCACCGGTGATGATCTCCGGCGGTTCCACGGCGAAATCGGCGATGCCTTGGAACACATACTTGGGCGTGTTGGGCGTGAAGTCGGTGACAAGCTTGTTATAGATGGTCAGGTTCGGGGCAAGCACGAAAAAATGCCGAATGCTCTCGGCTTTGAAGAGATACGCGATGAATGCACCCATCAGTCTGGTCTTACCCACACCAGTCGCTAATGCAAAGCAAAGCGAAGGGAAATCCCGCTCGAAGTCGGTTACCGTCGGGAATTCGACCTGGATCACCTTGACCGCTTCGGTAACATCGGCGTTTTTCTCCAGGGGAATGAGATCGCAGACCCTAGCGAGAATCTCCAGGGACTCGCGCTGAGGCGCACGCAGGCTGAGCCGGTTAGCAATTGTGTTGACATGCGGGTTTATTATGATACCCCTTCCTTCTTCGTCGGGGCGGCGAGCGCCCTCACTTCACGCCGCAGTTCGGCCCGTAGCTCCGCCTCGCTGGGCAGATGGAGCTTGTAGCGGCTGGCGAATATCGTCTTCCTCTGATCCTTGCCGAGGGTGTAGCGCACGACCGTGTCGTTCTTATCGGCGCAAAGAATCAATCCCAAAGTCGGGTTATCGCCAGCGGTCCGGCGTTCACGATCGTAGTAGTTCACGTACAGTTGGAGTTGTCCTAAATCCTGATGGGTAAGCTTGCCGGTCTTGAGATCGATGATCACATAGCATTTCAAGACTGTGTGGTAGAAGACCAGGTCGATGTAGAAGTGATCGCCGTCAAGCGTGAGTCGCTCCTGCCGTGTCACAAAAGCGAAGCCCTTCCCCAATTCCAGCAGGAAGGATTTCAAATCATCGATCAAAGCCTGTTCAAGATCGGTTTCAACCAACTTCGGAGATTCTGGCAGGCCAAGGAATTCCATTACCACCGGATCCTTGAATACATCAATAGGTTTCTGCACTTCTTGACCCTTCATGGAAAGACGCATCAGACCTTTCTTGTCCCGGCTCAGAGCAAGCCGTTCATAGAGCAGGCTGTTGATCTGCCGTTCCAGTTCCCGCGCCGCCCAGTTGTTCTTGATCGCCTCGATCTCGTAAAACGAACGAGCCTCCGCCTTATCCACTCGCAAGAGCGTACGGTAATGGGTCCAGGATATATTCGGATGAAGGCGGCCGGGTTTCCAAGGCCTACGTCCTATCGCATCGAATTTGTCACGCAGTGCGTGGGATTTTCCAGTCCTGCCGGATACAGAACCATCCGCCAATTCCCCACGCACTGCGTGGGGAATTGACCCCATCAACTCCGGATAGGTTAAATAGAAGTCACGAAAGTGCTCAAGGTTATTAACGGAATATCCTTTTCCAAACTCGACCGTAATTCGCGCGGACAATTCAGTTAAGAGCTTCTGTCCATAACCAGCTCTGGCTTTTCCCTTTTGCTCCTCCTCCACAATCTCGCGTCCGATCAACCAGTTCGCGATGACCTGGGTCGTATTCACCGAACGGGCGACGCGGCTCCTGGCCGATTCCAGAATCCGCCGGATGCGATCATACATTCTTGATGTTGTCTTCATCTTGTCCATCCTGCGCTTCACGGTTTTTTCTCTTCATGCGGCAGGTCAAAAAGTGATGCCTCAACTTGGGCGCGACGCTCGGCCCTGGACCTCTCCTTCCCTTCTGCGGCCTGACCGCTGATTGCAGATGGCTCATCGTTCTTCAGCGGCAGGTTCTCGATCTCTAAGCTGTAGTCGTCTCTGCCCCATTCGCAGCGGTTGAGGACCGCTTTCGGGATTTTCTTTACTGTCAAATTGGGAAACTCATCGAGGTTCTTCACCCGGAACGCACCGCACATGATGAGCAAACTCCGGCCCTCACCGACCTCATCCGAAAGCTTCTGCAACTGCTCCCGAGTCAAGGTCTGCGTGGTCACATAGATAAAGTCGGTCTCGGTGGAGTGCCCGTGCTGCCAGTAAGCGGTGTCGCTTGGGGCGTAGATGAAGCCTTCCAGCTTGCATATGGCTTCGGCCAGCATGGACGGGTTGTACTGCTTGCTAATGATCCAGTTGCCAAATTCATCTTTTTCCAGGAGGGACGGCGCAAGGCGGTAGTAGCGAAATCCGCCGCCGCCTTTCCAGCCCACGGCCTCGGTGATACCGCCCTTGTCCTCGCCGTCAATCACTTTCTTCAGGCGCGGGATGATGTGGGTATGACAATGCTCGCCCAGCTCAACCATGATCCAGCGGCGCCCCATCTTGTGCGCCACCGCGCCGGTCGTGCCGGAACCGGCGAACGAGTCGAGAACCCAGTCGCCGGAAGTCGTGGCTAACTCCAAAACAAGACTTATCAGGGCCTCTGGCTTCTTGCCATGTGGAAATCTTACGCCCCCTTCTTTTGTAAGATTATTCAATGGGAAACCACTCCAATACGTCCCCAGTTTTTCTTTCTTGATCAATCTGTCGCCACGCCTTTCGGCACTATCTTTGAGCCAAATCACACGACGGATTGTTGGGCTAATGTAATAATGTTGGACAAGCTTGCCCCTGTCTCGACCTGAACGCGGGACATAGGAGGCAATGAGGATCTCGTCGTTAGACAGACTCGAGAACTCCTCCATGATACGAGTCCTTATGCTCGTTTGAGCATTCGTGTCGGAGAAGATATGCTCGAAGTACTCACTGTAAACGGCTTCTCTGTCTAGTCGCCCATCAGACTCCTTTATCAAACCGTTTACAGTAGTTCGCTTGAGGTTCTTGTATTTTCGTACTTTTATCGGTTCCCCAGCTGCGTCGAATATCGTGCGATCCTCAACAAATTCTCCTTCGCTCAACAAAATGCTTGTATATTTCCAACTCTTTTCCTGTTCTTCCATTTCAGCGATGAGCGCAAACAAGTCCACCTCGTCATACACATCGTTAAAGCTCTCAAATCCTTGTTCGGATGCAATATCATTCACATATACAAGAATGTATTCCACATTCTTCTTGAGTTTTTTGTCTTCACCGCCACCGCTTGCACCTGCAGCAAGTTTCATTTGGACGGTAACTTGATTCAGAAAGTTCGGGCGTCCGAACACTTCATCAAGAAGCACTTTGCCGTATGCCATCTCATCATCGTTTAGTTGGCAAAAGAGAACTCCATCTGGAGTCAATAGCTTTCGCAGAATGACGAACCGCTCTCGCATGAGTGAAAGCCATATTGAATGCTCAAGGCCATCGTCATAGTTCTCCACCGCTTGACTGGTGTTGTAGGGCGGGTCGATGTAAATGCACTTGATCTTCCCCGTGAACTCCTGTTCCAGCGCTTTGAGTGCGAGGAGGTTGTCGCCGAAGATCAGCCGGTTGTCAAAGATGTCACCCTTGCCTGTGCGAAACGGCGCATGGTGCGACTTGGCCGTGTCCTCGACGAGGATTCGCGGCTCCAGTTTCGGGCGGTTTTCCTTCCCAATCCAGGTCAACTCTAGTTTGGTTTTAGCCATCATTTACCATATTTCATTCTAAATGGTCGGTCCCCTACTTATGGGTGGGCTCTTGAACTGTCATTCTACATCTTCATCAAGTTTGCTACCATTATTCTTATTTTCCCATGCGTTATACAACGTTTCATAGCGCTGTCCGTCCTCATTGTCGGACGGGTCGCTGCTTATCTTACCAAGGAGGATGTTAAGGACTTCTCGAACGCTGGAGCCTATCTTATTGTCACTGGTTACTGCAATCCATGCATGATATGGTTTGTCTTTCCGTGGCAGCTTCATACCGTGATGTTGCTCGAAACCAGGGCAGCTGCAGCGGTGGACAATTTTGCAGCCATTGACCCGCCCCTCGCCTACAGCCTTGGCTATCGCCGCGTTTACTGAGTAAGCGGGATTGTCCTTTAGTCCATCGCTGCATTTTCGTCGGTCAGTGTCGTGAAGAACAGCGAAATCCATTTTGAAATGCACCAACATTTTGATTAGTGTGGGTATGGTTGCTTTCCCGCGGGCGCGAAGCAACAATGGTCGACTATCCAGAGGGTATTGCGTTGTTTCGCGCCGCATCATCTCTTCAAACGCAGCAAATTCGGTATCTCCCTCTACGATCACAACCATGCAACCGAAGAACATCTCGGCAACGGTGGTGTCGAAAATCAGAAGTCGCTTAAGATTGTCCTTTTCCTCAGGCGAGAACGCGAGTGTGTCGGCGCGATAGACATTTGGAGCAAGGCGTATTTCTGGGCGATGTAAGCGAACAATCGTTGTATGATCCTTTAGTGGATCGACAAATGCCGGGTGGTGTGTACTCAGCATCACTTGCCAACCATCATCGTCCGCGAGTGAGTAAAGATGTTCCTTCGCGGCACGCACTGCGCTTGGGTGAAGTGCTGTCTCAGGTTCCTCTATCAAGAGCATGTATCCAGGCAAGAAAGAATCAGCCGTTGATGTACTTCTACTCGCTGATTCCTTTAAAGACGCACATTCATTATTGAGTGACTCTATCTCGCTTTTGCATCTGTCTATCGCATCTTGCTTCTTAAGTGTGGGAAGTTTTTTATTAAGCTCCGCTAGATCTTTTTCCTTCTTCTTGAGTGTTGCTTCAGTCTTCCTGCGCTCTTCAGCAATACGGTTCAGGGCGGATCGAACCTGTAGCATCAACCAGAAGAGAGCGCGTTTCGATCCGGTGCCTTGTTGATCCCAGCGAGTGCGTCCATGTGGCTCTGATACATCAATCCGCGAAGCCGCGCGAAGATACTCGTCGGGCTTAAATGCAATATCTCCAAGCGAAACAGTAAGCTTTATTTCTGCGGCACTGAAGATATTTCGGTAGGATTTGTTGATTTGGGATTCGATGGCTTCGATATCTTTTCGAAATTCCTCTACAGGTTTCTCGGCCTCAGCCTTAAGCGCAAGTAGATTCTTGCGCAACATCGAATCTTCTTCTCCCATAAGCCCCTTGAGCTTGTTAGCCACGGGTTCAAGTACGAGCGTCAGCAGCTTCTTGTGTTCTTCTTCAGGATCTTCCAGCGCACCAATACGGAATGGCTTTGGCAGGCGGCTATTGAAAACATTATCCAGCCCCGATGCCTTACCATCCGCAGCATATTCATTAGCAGATGGGTTCCAAGTTGTACGGACTGGTTTCCCTCCGGCAGGAGACCATTCCCACTTGGATCTGACCAATAAAAGATCCTCAACCTTTTCTTTCCAATCCTCCCCGACGTTACCAGCGCCTTGCGGAATGTGCACCCATAGTTCAATGCTCGCTGGCTGCTCACCGGCACCTGAATTAATGTCTTCCCTCTTCAATTCGAGTTGGTTTACCGCTGCCTCGTACGCCCGCAGGACTGTTGATTTACCCGTGTTATTTGCACCAACCAGACAGACTATCTTATCGAGTTCTACAGTCAATCCGTCATTCCCTACGCACCCGAAGTTCTTGATAGTCATCCGTATAAGCTTGGATCGATCACTCATCTTTCTCCTCCGCATCACTGTGATCTTCAAGCGCTTTCATGTCAAGCCCCTCGATTTCCTGCAGCGACTTGCCGGCAATACCCTGCATGTCGCCGTACATTCCGACTGTAGACTGCATGACGCGCTCGATCTGTTCCTCGCGCTTTGCCCACTGTTTCGTGATGGCTTTCTTCTCCCTGTCGAGATCCTCCTTCATTGTAGAGAACGCTTCGACAATTGCCATGATGCGCTGGCGAAACCGCGGGCCGGTTAGATACTGATAGATCATCTCCATCTTGGTCTGCTGACCCTCAGTAGCCTGACGGGCTGACGCCACTTCAATCAATGTGTGGCGAAGCATTACGGCAATCGGAAGTGCACCCCTTGGGTGAGTTACCCACACGTCGTCGATCAAATCGAAAGTCTCAACGCTCTTTGGAAGTACTTGACTGACAATTATAGCGATTTCGGCTTTCGCTTCCCGCTGGTCTTCACGGAGCTTGACAAGCCAGCCATCTGACCAATTCTTGGTTCTTTTGCATTCCCATAAAATCGTACCACAGATCTTACCGTACGGTCCTATTACTATGTGCAATACATCGCCGCCGTATTCGCCCTTGGGTACCGGCTCAATCGTGTCTCCCGGAAACTGCGCATGCAATAGTGACTCGAGCGCGATTTCCTGCACTTCCCCTTGCAGCTGTTGCGATCCCTGTTCGGATCGCCGTTTGAGGTCTTCGATCTGCTTCTGCATCGAAATAATCGTCTGCTCCTTCTCCATCACTTTGAGATTAAGCTTCTCTTCCACTTCTTTGCGCGCTTGCTCGCGAATGCCAGCGAGACCTTCCTGGACCCTTTTTTCCACGGTCAAATCCAGCTCGCGTTTTGTGTCATCAAGCTCCCGCTGTTTGCGGATGAGTTCGGTTTGCGCTTTCTGCGCTTCGGCGAGCTTTTCATTCCGTTGCTTTAGAACTTCTTGAAGATCTGCGATCTCTTTTCCCTTTTGTTCAAGCTCGGTGGCTGAGATGAGTTTGGCCTTTTTAGCTTCATCAGCCACTATCTTTTGACGCTCCTGTTGCAGTCTTTCAGCAAGTTGTTCTTCAATGGACGCTTTATCCCTAGACAACACCGCTTCGCGGTCCCGCAATGATGTTTCACGTTTTGCAATATCGCGTTCTTTCTCGGCGATAAGCTGCTCATACTCGCGCCGGGCAGTCTCGATAATCGGAGCTGCCAGAGATTCGGTCAGCTTAATCTCGGTCTTGCACTTAGGACAGATGATGGTAGGTTCATTCATACTCACCTCATGTTGTAGGCTCGTACTGACAGGACATAATCGTCTGTATCAAACGTGCGTATGTCTCATATGCCATACATATTCCTCGCTCCACAGGCAGATTCTATGCCATTTAATAAGCTTGTCAATAAGGATTTTGCCTGCCTACCGTTCAGCCTTGACATCCCCGTACATTACAATTATAATGAAAAATGAAGGTCATCGCGCACAACCGCAAGGCCCTGCATGACTACGCGGTCATGGACTCCTATGAAGCGGGCATGGTGCTCGAAGGCAGCGAAGTGAAATCATTAAGACAGGGTTCCATTTCGATGAGCGACGCTTACGCGGATTTCCGCAATGGAGAGGTTTATGTGTTCAACCTCCATATATCTCCCTATAAATTCAGTTCCGGCCAGATCCAGGAACCGAAACGCCGGCGGAAACTGCTGCTGCAGAAAAATGAGATCAGAAAACTTTACGGCGCGCTCACTCAGAAGGGGAACGCGCTCATTCCCCTGAAAGTATATTTTAACGATCACGGGTTTGCCAAGGTATCGATCGGCCTGTGTCACCGCAAGCGCTTTTACGACAAAAAGGAAAAGATCCTTAAACGCGAATCTGACGTTAACTTGAAAAGAGTGCGGAGGTCTGCACCGTGATCTGGCTGCTGTGCCTGTGCTCGGCGCTCCCCCATAAATACGAGATCATTTGCGACACCAGCAAATCCGTGGTGGTGATCGAAAAGATCGATTTCCAGGATTACGCGCCATTGAAGCTCGTCGCCGAAGCCCTCGACCTCAATTACGTCTTCGACAACAAATCCCAGCGCCTGACCTTGACCGACGATTCACACAAAGTGGCCATTATCGCCGACATCAGCGTCATCCAGTGCGACACGCTCTTTCACTGCGTGGCGTTCCCGCCCCGCGTCATCATGGGCGATGTTTATCTGCCCGTGGACGACATCATACCAGTGCTTGGCGTGACCTTTGGCAAACTGGTCTTTGTCAGGAAGATCGAGGAAGTGCCGGTCATCAAAGGGATTTCACTCTCGACGCGCGCTGATTCCACGGTCATAGCGTACGAGTGGGACACGCCGCTGGAATTCGACGTCCAGTTGCTCATGGGCCAAGCGATAGTCGAGATCGACGGCCAGTATAAGAAACGTGACAAGCTTAAGCCGGCCGGCGAGGTCACTTCGGTCAAGGTGCTGCCATTCAACACTTATACCCGTCTCGAGATGGAAATGGGCAATGTCAATTCTTATATCGAACGTGATAATGAGGTCGTTTTCTTCAACAAGATCACGACCCGGATCGGCGTGATCGTCCTTGACCCCGGGCACGGCGGTATTGATCCCGGCGCGGTCGGCAAGAAAGGGCTCTATGAAAAGGACATAACCCTGAACATCTGCGGCTATCTGCAGAAACTATTCGAGGATTCCATGGGCATCAAAGCCCTGCTGACCCGGGAAGAAGATGTATATTTTTCCCTGAAAGGAAGAACCGGCTTTGCCAATAACCACAGCGCCGACCTTTTTGTCAGTATCCATTGCAATGCCGCGCCCCGTAACAAGAAATCCTGCGGCTTCGAAACCTATTTCCTCTCCGAGGCAAAAACCACGGAAGCGCGGGCGGCCGCGGCACTGGAGAACGCCTCGCTGAAATTCGACGGCATCGAGCCGACCGACGAGGTCAGCAAGATCCTGTACGACCTCGCGCAAAGCTCATACCTGGAAGAATCGAACATCCTCGCCGAGTTCATCCAAACCAGCGCTGAGAACAATGTCTCGGTCCCCAGCCGCGGCATAAGCCAGGCTGGGTTCTATGTCCTGCGGGGTGCTTTCATGCCCGCGGTCCTGGTGGAAACGGCTTTCATCTCAAATTTAGAGGAAGAAAAACTTTTGAAGACAACCGAGTTCCAAAAAAAGCTGGCATACTCCATCTTCAAGGGAACCCGGGAGTTTATCGCTGACTACGAAAGGAGAATGAACAATTGAATTCGCCCAATCATCAAAACCCGATCGGCGTTTTTGACTCGGGTATCGGCGGTCTAACCGTGGTCAAGGAGATCAGGAGGATCGTCCCCAGCGAGGACATCATCTATCTGGGCGATACCGCGCATCTGCCCTATGGCTCCAAATCGATCGAGGCGATCATCCAATACTCGATCGCCAACACGGAATTTCTGGTCTCGCGTGGTGTCAAGTTCATCGTCATTGCCTGCTATTCGTCGACATCGGTTGCGCTGGAGATACTGCAGGAGAAATTCTCCCTGCCCATCATCGGCGTCATCAAACCCGGCGTGAAGAAAGCGGGGGCAGTGACCAAACACGGCAAGATCGGCGTGATCGGCACGACCCTCACTATCCACTCAGGCACCTATGAAAAAGAATTCCGGGAACTGGGGATCCAGTACGAGATCCTGGGAAAAGCCTGCCCACTGTTCGTTTCGCTGGTTGAAGAAGGCTGGCTCGATCACCCGGCGACCGAACTAATAGCGAAGGAGTACCTCAAGCCGCTGCGTGACGAGAACATCGACACGCTGCTGCTGGGGTGCACGCATTTTCCCCTGCTCATACCCGTCATTAAAAAGATCATGGGGGATATCAATTATGTCGATGCATCCCAGGAACTCGGTTTGGAACTGGTCCAGCAGCTTCGCCAGAAGAAACTCAGCAACCCCGAAGGCGAGGGCAAGGTCTCCATCTATCTGACCGATCTTTCAATGAATTTCAAGGAGATCGGCGAACGTTTCCTGGGCGAACCCATGAAGAACTTCTACCGTGTATCATTAGGAAACACATAAAGACGAAGTTATGAAGTTAAGAGGGCAATTAGTAATGAGGGTGAGAGGTTACGAAGGTACGAGGCTATGAAAATCTACCGTCATTCGGCTCGGTCACGATTCGCATTATTTGATATCATTCGATCCATTCGCAGTTTTTACGGTGTGCCATGAGAATCGACGGCCGCAAGAACGATGAATTGCGCGAGATCACGGTCACGCTCGACTATCTCACGCACGCCGCCGGTTCCTGTCTTATAAAATTCGGCAAAACCGAGGTCCTGTGCGCCGTCACCATCGAGAATCGGGTACCGCCTTTTTTGATCGGCAAAGGCAAGGGGTGGCTGACGGCTGAATACGCCCTGCTGCCCGCGTCCACAAAGGAGCGCACGCAGCGTGAAGCCAATACCGGCCGGCTCACGGGACGCACGCAGGAAATACGGCGTTTCATCGGCCGATCGCTACGGCCCATTTTTGACCTTTCCATGGTCGGCGAACGCACTTTCATCATTGACTGCGACGTCATCCAGGCGGACGGCGGCACCAGGACCGCCGCGGTCACCGGTGCCTATGTAGCGCTGTCCCGCGCGATCAGCAAGTGCATGATCAATAACCAGTTCAGTCCTTCGCCGATCCTCGATTATGTCGGAGCCATAAGCGCCGGCATCGTGAGGGGCCAACCCATGCTCGATCTGTGTTATGAGGAAGACAGCTCGGCAGAGGTCGACATGAACCTGGTCATGACCGGCCGGGAGAAGATCATTGAAGCCGGGGCGACCGCTGAAAAAATGCCGATCTCGCATGCCGAATTTGAGAAACTCATGACCCTGGCAGCCGATGGGATAAAACAACTCATCGCGTGGGAGAAAAGGATCCTTGGCTCAAATAACGCAAGAATTCCATAGGATCGCCTCGGACAAGCAGTGGGGCAAGCGTATTGACCAGTACCTTTACATATCAGGCATCGGTATATCGCGCAACCTGATCCAGAAACTGATCAAACAGGGGAAAGTGCTGGTTAACGACAAACCGGTCAAACCAGCATACCGCATAAAAGAAGGCGACAATGTATTCGTCCGTTTTGAAATGGCGACCGGCCAGACGATCCAGCCTGAGGATATCCCCCTTAATATCATCTATGAAGATGATGACCTCATCGTCGTCAACAAACAAAAGGGTATTGTCGTGCATCCCGCGCACGGCAATTTTGAGCACACAATGGTGAATGCGCTGCTTCACCATTGCGGTGTATTACCCAGCCTGACCGAAAACATACGCCCGGGAGTATTGCACCGGCTTGATAAAGATACAAGCGGGTTGATCATGTTCGCCAAGACCGACCAGGCGCTCAGCACTCTGGGAACCGCGATCGCCAAGCGGCGCATAAAGAAGCTGTATGATGCCCTATGCTGGAACTACCCTGGCTTGAACGATGGCGTCATCGAAGCGCCGATCGGACGAAGCGGTCTGGACCGCACCAAGATGGTAGTGAGCGCTCTTTCCGACAAACATGCGACCACGCGGTTTCACGTACTCGAGCGTTTTCCGATCGGCTGTTACGTGAAGGTCTCCCTGATCACCGGACGCACGCACCAGATACGCGTTCACTTCAACCACATCGGTTGTCCGATAATGGGCGACGAGGATTACGGCGGCACAAACCCCGCCGCGATAAAAAATTCGAAGCATCTCCGTTACTTCCGGGAGATCCTGGGCCTGATCGACCGGCAGGCTTTGCACGCCTCAGAACTGACGTTCGCCCATCCCCGAACCGGTAAGGAAGTTCACTTCACCGCACCCCTGCCTGACGACATGAAGGCGGTGCTTGAATACCTGAGGAAGAACTTCGTCAGCAAACCAGCATAGTTTGCGGGTCGATCATGAACGGCATTTTTCTCCACCTTTTGCTCAAAGAAGTAAGCGGCGCGATCATGGACCGGTATGTCGAGGCGATCCTGATCCGGGGTCGTCTTGTGCAGATCGTCCTGGATAGAAAAACGATCATTGTATCGCTCTACCCGCAGGCGCCGGCAATCCTGCTCGGGAAGACCTTGAGCGGTTTTGATAAGCTGACCGCGTTTGGTGATGCCATCCTGGGCTGCCGGATCATTGACGCGGTACAAGAGCATTTTACGCCGGCAGTCAAGTTGTTCCTGGAAAAGTTATCCTATGGCCGGACAACAAGATCGGAGATGGTCATCTCGCTCTACAAAGACGCCACGAATATACGCCTGGAATCGGCGGAAATGAAAAGGCGGTTGTATGACCGTTTTATTGAAAAGCCCCCTAAAAAATCCATTGCTGAGTTGAATGAAACTGCGATCACTCAAAGCGCTGACCTTATGAAATCATTAAGTCAGTACGAGGGAATCGACAAGAACCTTGCCCGGGAATTAAATGCCGCGAACTTGCCTCAGCTCAAAGCCATTCTGGCGGGCGCGTCCTATCGGCCCAGGCTTGTTTCGGTCCTGCCCCTGAAGATCAGTCTTTTCGCAAGCGATTTCATCAATGAGTACGGTGATCTGAACGAACTTCTCAATGACTGGTGCAAAAAATTCCTCGCGGCGCAAGCCGAGACCGATGCCCGGGCGAGTATGGCTGTGATCGTAAAAAAATTAAGGAAAAGATTAGAAAGCTTGAGAAAAAATGCCGTCGCTGAAAAAGACCTTGAAACCTTAAGGACCAGCGGCGAACTGATCCTTGCCAATCTAACCAGGATCAAAAGGGGGATGGTCGAGGTTACGCTTTATGATCATTACCGACAGCAAGACGCGGTGATCGCTCTGGACCCATCGAAAAATCCGCAGGAAAACGCTTTGGTTTATTTCGACAGATTCAAAAAGGCAAAGCGGGGCCGGCCGATAATCTTAAAGCAGATAAATGAGATCGCAAAGGAGATCGCCCGCCTTGAAAAGTCTTCAAGCACGGCTGTTGCGGGGCCGGTCTCCCCAACCGCAGATGGCCGGGTCACAAAGGCGGCAGTTTCAAAACCGGGCAAAGTAAAACCCAAACCCTTTCGCGAGTTCCCTTTGCCTTCGGGTTCGATCGTATATGTCGGCAAGAACGCTCGGTCCAATGAGAACCTGACTTTCAAGTTCGCGCGACCCGACGATTATTTCTTCCATGCCCGCTCCATCGAGGGTGCCCACACGATCCTGAAAGCGAAGACGCCCAAGGGGCAGAAACCTTCTAAGAACGATATTGGATCGGCCGCCGCCATCGCGGCCTATTTCAGTAAGGCGAGAGAGCAGAAAAAAGTGCCGGTTTCGTATACGCAGAAAAAATACCTCAAGAAAAATAAAAAAGGCAAACCCGGCGGCGTTATCCTGATGCGCGAAGAGGTCATTTTCGCCGATCCCGGGTTGCCGGCAACAACTCAAAATTATCTATCTTGACCTTTAAGGTCTTTTAACTATAATACAAAACTTAAAGGAGGCGCAATGCGCTTTTTGACAATCAGTAAGACGATACTTACCATGGTATTTTTTCTGACCATGGTTTTTTTGTGCTGCGGCAATAATGAATCTCCCGAGGTGGCCGAGATCCAGGCCGCGCTTGAATCTGCCGAGGCCAACGGCAGGTCCGATACGATCCGAATACCGGCAGGTATATACAACGTCGGCACGACCCTTACCTATCATTCAGAGGAAGGATTCCCCCTGTATGTCGTCGGTGACGGGACCGGCGAGACCATCCTTGACGGACAGGGATCGGCTCAGATAATGTACCTGTCCACGATCGGTGCAAATTCAGATCTCATTATCAGTAACATCACCTTCCAGAACGGCATATCACATCTATACGGCGGTGGCCTGCGCGCCGAGACCAATTATGGCTATATCACCATCGACACCTGCGAGTTCGTGAGCAATGAAGCGGAAACGCTCGGCGGCGGGGCGCATGCGGTCGCGAACGACGGTGATGTCACGATCTCGCACTGCACCTTCACCGAGAATTCATGCGCGGTCGACGGCGGTGGTCTGAACGCGAGTTCCTCCAACGGCCACGTCGACCTGAACAACAGCTCTTTCACGAACAACGAAGCCGTAGAGGACGACGCGGGCGGAGCGCTCCTGTATACCGAAAACGGAACGTTATCCATGACCTACAACACTTTCACCGGCAACACGGCACTGGGCGACGGTGGCGCGGGCGGTGCCGGAGGATTCACTTATTTAATGGGCACCGGAGTGTCGGTCACGGTCAGCAATAACACCTTCACGAATAACGTGTCGACGCTGGACGGCGCTGGCGCCTTTACCAGGGTGAACGGCAGCG
This sequence comes from bacterium, assembly GCA_036382775.1. NCBI lineage: Bacteria > bacterium. The sequence goes on from DASVHD010000035.1 coordinate 288,758, forward strand.
GTACGGTGATCTATACAGACAACACGTTTTCCGGAAATACGGCGCAGACTTATAACGGTGGCGCGTGCCAGATCCATCTGAACTCGGGCACGCTTACCTATACCGGCAACACGCATTCGAATAATACTTCGGGCGGGGACGGCGGCGGGCTGGCAGTATGGCACGGCCAGGGCACGATGGATATCAGCGGCAACACCTTCACCGGTAATGCCACGACCTATAACGGCGGCGGCATCAACGTGGCGACCGATAGCGGCACCGCGAACATCGACCACAATGTCTTCAACGGGAACCAAGCCGGCAATGTCGGCGGCGGTGTCTCGGCCGCGGCCAATATCACGGGCATCCTGCACGTGTTCAACAATACTTTCTACGGCAACATTGCGACCGCGGACGGCGGCGGGCTTAACCTTTATTTTGACCAGGCCGGGACAAGCGCCACCTGTTATAACAATATCATGTGGCTCGACGAACCTAACGGCGTTGCCATATCCGGCGCGGTCACAATCGATGTAACATACTCGGACATTCAGAACGGCGCGGGCCAGCCGTGGTTCGGCACCGGCTGCATTGAAGCCGATCCGCAGTTCGTCAATGCCGGTTCTGACGATTTCGATCTCAACAGCGGATCACCATGCATTGATACCGGCGACCCAACAACACATGATCCGGACGGCACCAGGGCCGACATGGGCGCGTTCTATTTTCCGCAGTGATTTTTTTAAAACATTAATGATTTCGTCATAACCAATGGATAAATAGCGATTCTTCGGGTTCCATGCAAAACCCTCAGAATGACACTCCTGCCTGTCATTCTGACCCTGAGAGAAACGAAGGGGAAGAATCTTATCGGTTCGCTAATGTATGCGAACTAACGCGGAAATCGTCACCGCCGGATCGCGGCGGCAAAAACCACGGCGACAGCTCCGAAGATGATGTTCGGCAGCCACGCTGCCAAAAGCGGGGTCATGAGCCCGGCCACGCCGTAAGCGCGGCACGACTGGATCAATCCCCAGTAGATAAATGCCAGGATAATACTGATCCCAAGACCGATCGCGATCCCGCCCTTGCGCAGCACCAGCGATAAAGGCAGGCAGATCACAAGCAGGATGATCGTGATCAGGGGGAAGGAAAAACGGTAGTTCAGTTCTACTTCTTCCTTGGCCACGTTCTCGCCGGCCTTTGATTTTCGCTGCACGAACCGGGCGATCTCGATAAAGTTCATCTCCTCGATCGGCCGCACACGTTTCAGGAAATCGGCGGGTTTTTCGACCAGTTCCGGCATGGTCAACACCGCGACCCGGGCGATCGTTTCCGTGCCGGCGGTATCGAAATCCCTGATCACCGCATTGGAGAAAATCCACGCGTCGTCATGGTACTCGCCAGCCGCGGCGTCGATCCTTTTAACGATCCTCTGCCCTTTGTCCAGGTTCCATAAAACGGCGTTGTTGATCCGGCTCGTCTTGCCGTCGAAATCCTTGATGAAATAGATCCAGTTGTTCTCGCCGTAGAAGAAAAAATTCCGGCGGTGTTCCTGGATCTTGACCGGCCTCTTATCGATCTTCTCGCTTTTATGCTCGAAGAGTCGGCCTTGTGCCCACACGCCGACCGTCTCCTGGAACACGAACGTGGCTATCGATATCCCGATCCCGGTCAGGAAGATCATGATCATGAGGCGGTTGACGTCGAAACCGCTCGCTTTAAGGGCGATGATCTCCCGGTTCTTGGTCATGAAGCCGAAAATGAAAAATGCGCCGATTATCGCTGCGACCGGTATCAGGAGCGTTATGTAAGATGGCGTAAGATAAAGGTAATAGATCACGATATCCTTGAAGACGACGCTTCTTGCCAGGTATTTTCCCAGGTTGTCGAACAGGTTGATGATTATGTAGATGAAGACCAGAACGAGCATGGAGAACAGCAGGTAACGAAGAAAATTTTTCTGAACATAGGAATATATCACCTTCATGTTCATGGTCCCGGACCGACCGGCGACGACGCTTTTTTGCAGATTTTGATCCGCGGCAGACGTTCATATTCGGCGATCCAGAAAAACATGAAAGCAGGAATGAGCAGGATCAAATTGGGCAGCCACATCGCCCAGAAAGACGAAAAATTCCTCCGATTCGCCAGTTCTTCACCCGAGATGACAAGGATATAATACAATGAAAACAGCATGATGCCTATCAAAATACCGGCGATCCCGCCCTTGCGGTACAGGTATCCGAGCGGCGCGCCGATCAGCAGAAAAACGATACAAGCAAAAGCCAGCGAGAATTTTTTATTGAGTTCCAGGAGATACCGCGCTTGGGTCCGCATCTTGCCGTTCAGGAGCGACAGTTTCTGTTCGATCTGGAACCGGCCGGCGTCAAGGCTGCGGATGTCACCATTCAAATACTTAGTAATGGCGTCCTCGCCGGTTTTCTGGATCACAGCCCTGATATCACCCATCTCTTTCTGGATTTCGGCGATCCTCTTGTATAGGCCGCGGGCGTCGAGCTCGTCCTCGTTTCGCACCTTTCTTTCCTTTCTTATCAGGTCCGTGTTCATCTGCATGTTGATGATCTGCGTCGAGAAGGTCGTTTTTTGGTACTTTTCATTATCGACGAGCTGATGCAGTTCCCCGTTGTACAGGATGAACCGCAGCAGATCCTCGTTTTCAATGGTTTGCAGCTCACCTTCGGGTGCGGTTATGATCAGGCTGTTCTTCAGATCGTAGATTGCAATATCGTGGATCTTCGAGGTGCGTTCATCCTTTTTCCTGATGTAAATCGTGTAGTCGGGGAATTCATTCGTGAACACGCCCTCGGGCAGGCGCACCGCCGGCCTTTTCCGCGCCACATCGGTCAGCAGATTGCTGGCCCGGTGGTTCGCTTCGGGCACGATGAAATTATTGAATATCATCAACCCGATCATGATGACGCCGACGACCACCAGGGGCGTTTTTAAAATTGAAAAAAACGAGATCCCGCTGGTTTTAAGGGCCAGGATCTCATTGTCCTGACTGAACCGGCCAAAGCTCATGACGATCGCGACCAGGATCGCCATGGGCGCCGTGAACGAAATAATGAAAGGCAAAGTGTAGATCAGGATCTGACCGACAATAGCTAGCGCCAGCCCTTTGCGCACGATCAGGTCGATCAGCCTGAAAAGCTGGTCCATGAGCAGGATGAACGTCAGCGCGAATATTGAAAAAACACAAGGCGGCAGGAATTCTTTTAAAAAATAACGGTCGATCACCCTGGTCATTTTATCAAACCCTGCTCGCGCAGGCTGTTGATCGCGTCGAATGCGTTCATCAAGGGCGCCGGCGCAGCGGGTTTCAGGTCGGGGTCAATGGGCAGGATCCCGTATTCCACCAGCCTCATGTACGGCAGGTACAGGAATGAATGGCTGGATATGGCCGGTACCGCGTAGAAGTGCCGGGGATAAAAAGGCGGCAATTTTGAGTCCAGCGCGATAATAAGATTGCCGCCGGTAAGAGTGTCCTGTTCATAAAGGTTGCCGTCCGGGAAACGGAAAAGCAGCCCCTGCTCGACCGCGTAGGAAACCGGGTCGATGCCTAAACTCATCTGCGCCGCCCCGCACGTCAACTCGGCGAGGAGCTGCCTGGTCAACGGGAACTCGGCATTGAACCGTGTTCTCATGGATGGTCTAATCTTCTCAAGTATCCCGGACATGCCCGAAAAATCCGAGCGCCGCTGGCGGTAACGGAACAGGTGCAGGTAGACGTTTACATCGCTGCTCTTTCGTCTTACGAATTCTTCGAGGACGCCGATGCCTTTTTCGGTTTCGCCAAGGCGCTGGTAACAATCGAAAAGGTAATAAAGGACCGTGTCATTCTGCGCCCGTTTCACCGAGAACCGGGTGAATTTGCCCGCGGCCTGTTCGAAGTCGCCGCGTTTATAGAACTCCAGCCCGTGCTGGAATTCGTTCTGTCTCTTGAAAAAAAAGCAGCTGGTGAATACGAGAATCAGGGTCCAAAAATAATGGCAACGCGGCATTCTTTCAGTAGCGCCAGATTTCTCTTTGAACCGTGGATCCGGCGGGCATCGAACATTGAGATCTTTATATCCGTCATTTTTGCGCCGCTTACGCCCAGCGCCTGAATCCTCAATGGATAATACCCGATCCGGTTGTTGTTATAGACGTCGCTGGTCGAATACAGGACAAGACCGCCATCGATCACGAATCTGGGATCGGCGAAATTTATCGCATAGACTTCCTCGGAAAGATTATCGATGACACGGGGAAAAAGCGCCGGCGTCAGTCCCAGATTACGGCAATCGATGACGATGCCGGTGAACTCGGTCGACTCCGTCTCCTTGGGAACAAGATCGATGCCGGCCGGCACCGGTCTGTCATCAGGCCATTCCTGTCCGCAGGACGGGCAGAGCATGGGTACGACGAGCTTGGGTGCCTTTGTTTCCGGAATTAAAACGGCAAGTATTTTCCCCGGCAATGCCAATTTGGAATTATATTCAACGCTGCCGTCGGTCAGGTAGTGTTGATCGACCCTGACATTCTGGCTTAATAACTCGTTCAGCATGGTCTCGCGGCTGAAATTCGCCACTAGAAAATCCATGACCGTCCGGTTGGCGTCATAGGACAGGGCATAGAGCTCGCTTTTGAGGTTGTGCCCGATATCCGCGATATTGTTGGTGTTGCCGGGCGCGGTAATTGTCAGCGTGGGCCAGTCCATGTCGGCACACAAAACAGAGACCGCTACCGCCAAAAGACCAACTATTATTTTCTTCATTCATTGCTCCTTAGTTAAGTAGTTGCCGTATTTTTGTGTCATTGCGAGGAGTCCCGAGGGACGACGAAGCAATCTCTGAAAAACCTGTAAACAACTGGGATTGCTTCGCATAAAGATCGCTCGCAATGACAAAACCTCCCCGCGACCACTTTCCAACTTCTCCCGTATTTCTTGCGAAACACGGGACACTCAATTTTCCAGCCAAATCATGCGAAAGATTTGGGGAAAATTGGTGACAGCGGGCGACGGGATTCGAACCCGCGACCCTCGGCTTGGGAAGCCGATGCTCTACCGGTGAGCTACACCCGCGCACAGAATAAAAAATAGTAACTAGTAAATGGTAATTGGCAATTAAAATAAGTAATAAAACTGATTACCACCTACCGGGCTTTTCTAACAATAAAATTATACTTTAAAAATTCGCCGGTGTCAATGACAATGGAGAGTTTACTCCAGGTACGCCAGTGGGTCAACCGGTTTTCCGTCTTTTCTCAGTTCGAAATGAAGGATCGGTCCGGAAAGCGAACCGCTCTCGCCTACGCGTCCAATGATCCTGCCTTTTACGACCTCATTCCCGACGCTTACCAGAAATTCGGAAAGATGCCCGTACAGAGAATAATAACCGTCCAGGTGGTCGATCAGCACCAGGTTGCCGTAACCCATGAACCGGCCCGCGTAGACCACTTTCCCGGGCGCCACGGCGGTGACGTTATCGCCGTACTTGCTGCCGATATCTATGCCGTTGTTCTTGGTCGTCGTATTATACTTTGGGTGAATCACCTTGCCGAACTTGGTGAGCACGGAACCATCGCATGGCCAGGGCAGCCTTCCCTTGTTGATCTCCAGGTAGTTATTGCCCGTGTTCGTTTTTTCTTTTTCCCTTTTCTTTTCCAGAGATACGATCAGTTCCTCGAGCTTGCGCTGCGCGCTCTTCAGGTCTTTTTCCAGCGCTTTTTTATTTTTCTCCTGCTGCGCGACCTTATCCAGGATGCGGTTCTTTTCATTACGCTCATCGTTCAGCCGCTGCAGTTCGCCTTCTTTTTCGTCGCGCCTGGAATTGATGGTATTGATCAGATCTTCCCTCATTTTTTTGTCGGTCAGGTATTTTTCCCAATCGCTCTTGAACTCAAAAAAAGCTCGCTGGTCGTTCTTGGCAAGGATCTGTAGGTAATAGGAAGTAGACATGATCTCGGGCAGCGATTTCGAAGAAAACAGGATCTCCAGCTTATAGAATGGCGTCCATTTGTACAAACGCACCAGCCGTTCCCTGAGGTCGTCCTTGCGTGACCTCATTTTGCTTTCCAGCTGCGCGAGTTCCCTGGTCAGATCGGCAACTTTGTTGCGTTCATAACTCTCCTGAGCCGACAACTCGTCGATATATTTTATCGTGAGACCGATCCCCTCATCGATCTTCTCGATGTGTGCCAGCGTGCCCACTTTTTCCTTTTCAAGCTGCTTGATCTCCTGCCGCACATCGGTAAGTTTCTGTTTCAGCTGGTCAAGTTCCTTCTGTTTCTGGCTGATCTGCGCGGTCAGAAAGCAGACCAGTATCAAGACCAGTTTCATCGCAGGAATTTCCTCAGGGCGATGCTTGAGCCCAGCACACCCAGAACCATGCCGGCAGCCAGGTCGCCCAGCAAAAAATACGTTTTCGGAAAATATATGTTCTGGAAAAAAGTAACGCCGATTCTCACGGTAACCACCGTCAGAATAAAGGCGATCACTGCGCCAATGACCCCCTGGATGAGCCCCTGAAATATGAACGGTGTCACGATGAAATTGTTGGAGGCGCCGACGAGCTTCATAATCTCGATCTCCAGCGAACGCGCAAAGATCGTTAGTTTTATCGTCTGGAATATCACGAATACCACCGACAGGATAATGATCACCAGAAGGCCGATATCAAACGTCGTGATGACCTTGGTTATGCGCTTCAGGTTATCGACCAGCTCGCCGCCGAAGATCACCTCTTTCACGCCTCGCAGCAGCGTGACTTTCTCACTGATCTCCTTAAGACCGGCCATATTGCGGTATTTTGACTGGAGTTTGATCCGCAGAGAAGCGGGCAGGGGGCTGTCTTCAAAAACCTTGAGCACCTCCCGGTTTTCGTTCATTTCATTCTGGAGTTCGGCCAGCGCCACGTCCGGCGAAATATATATGACATCCCTGACCCCGTTGATCTTGAGAATATTGGTCTTCAAGCGGTCGACATCGACATGATCTTCAAGAAAAGTTATGATCTCTATTTTTTCTTCCAGCGAATTGACAAGCGCATAGAGGTTCACGGTCACCAGAGCGAAAACGGACAATAGAAAGAACGATATGGCAGCGACCAGCAGGGACAGCATGAAGAGCGAGCTGTTGCGGGTGATCGTCCGGTACGCTTCTCTAAACCCAAGCCGTAATGCCATTTTATCCGCGCTCGCTTTTTGTTAACCCTGCTTTGATTTTGTCCGGTCACCCATTGCCCGGCCTATTCGGACGGCAGCATTTTGCCGTCCAGGAGCTGAATAACCTGTTTTTTTGCCCTCTTGACCAGGTTCTGGTTATGGGTTGCCGCCATGATTGTGGTCCCTTTCAGGTTTATATCCAGCAGGATATCAAGGATATCGTTGGAGCTGTTGAAATCAAGATTTCCGGTCGGCTCATCCGCCAGTAAGATATAAGGATCGCGTACCAGCGCCCGCGCGATCGCCACCTTCTGCTGTTCACCACCGGATAATTGGTATGGGTAATTGAATTTTTTATGGCTGAGCCGCAGATAGGTCAGGACATCCATGATCTTTTTCTTCAGGTCACGGGGCGGTGTGTCGGTGACCTCAAGGGCGAAAGCCACGTTTTCCTCGACGGTCCGGTCATCAAGGAGCTTGAAATCCTGGAAAATCACGCCGATCTTCCGTCTCAGCAGAGGCACATCTTTTCTTTTCATGAGCCTCAGGTTTTCTTCGAAAACCTTGACCGTTCCCTTACTTGGCTCCTCGTCCTTATAAACGAGTTTCAGGATCGTGCTCTTGCCGGCGCCGGTCGGGCCGGTGAGAAAGACAAAATCGCCTTTTTGCACCTCGAATGAAACATCCTGCAGCGCAATCCAGTCTTTCTGGAAGATCTTGGTTACCTTGTCGAACGATATCATCAGTTTAACTTATGATAACCAGATTTCTTAAACTGTCAAGAACTCCACAAATTACAATGCCTTTCATCACTGTAATCAAACCAATATGTCAATATTAGTATTTATCGTATGATATTATTTCACTGGCGGGTTTGCGGCCCCGGTCTTTTGGAACTTCGGCCGGGTAACCAAGCGGCGTCAGGGCAACGACTTTCACGTCTTCGGGCACGCCCAACAATAGCTTTACCGCTTTTTCTTCGAATGCTCCGATCCAGCACGTGCCCAGCCCTTCGTTAGCGGCAGCCAGGATAATGTGGTCCATGGCGATCGCCAGATCGACCGCGAAAGAGCTCATGTACCCGCCCATCCTGCCCCAGGCGATCTTTTCCAGCGCGCAGCCGCAAACGATCACGTCGGCGTCGGCAATGAACATCTGCCCCCGGCTTGCTTCAGCGATCTGTTTTTTTAACGCCGGATCCCTGACCACGACAAACTTCCACGGTTGGATGTTCTTGGCGGACGGCGCGATCCGGCCCGCTTCCAGGATGCGGTCAAGGACGTCATCGGGTATTTTTTTCGTATCATATTTTCTGACGCTTTTGCGTTTCTTGATAACCTCGTAAAATTCCATCAAAACCTCCTAAAGATTTTCTCTGTCATTGCGAAGCAATCTCAGTCCTCGTGTCATTGCGCGCAATCCTCGTGCGAAGCAATCTCGGCTTTTTCTTATGTAATCCCGTTTATTGCTTCGCAACAACGGGATCTCAATTCGGCAACGCTTCCTGCCATCACTGCGTGTCGGCACTCAGCGGCCGAATTGGACGCGCCCGACGTGATTTGAACACGTAGCCTGAGGATCCGGAATCCTCCGCTCTATCCAATTGAGCTACGGGCGCAAAGGGGGGCGCTGCCCCCCTTTTATCCATTCACTTTTTGATACACGACAATCAAAAACTTCATGGATGCCTTGAATTCCCCCGTCGTCTGTTCTTATACGCCCGGGTGATAACCTTATGCCTCCGCTGTCAGAACCAGCAGCTAAACGCTAACAAGGTCATGCAGCTTCAAGGTGGGGGCTCCCCTTATCTCCACTTACTATTTAACACACAACCATTAAATATTGCGTGGAGGCCTCGGAACCCCCCGTCGTCTATTCTGGTAGCTTCTGCCCCTATATGCCACTTTACGCTACCAGAACCGAATCGGCTGTAAAACTTTTTTATCTAAACAGCCGTCTATTATAGCGAAATAAGTATGATAGTCAACCGGGCTTGACCGGCGGGTATATTATCGGTTTTTAAGTCGAAGGCTAGATAATATCTGCGCTCGTCACAAGTACATATGGCTAAAGAGCTTTATCGACCAGGAATTCACGGTGCCGTTGCCGCCGCCGCCATACACGCCCACGTATAATTTCCAATCGCCGTTCACGGGTAACGGAGGGATCGCAAAACCGCTTATCATAATGGACTGCTGACCTCCGGCGTAATTGCCATCCCATGGTATGCAATACCGGTCGTCTGGGGTAACAAGATACATCACCAGATAACCTGGATTGTTGTGTGTGACATCGACCGTTAATTCAATGGAATCAGTTATCGCTTTGTCTCCGGCACCAGCTATCGTGATCGCGCCGATAAACATCAGCACACTGTCATAAATGCCGACCGGCGTGGTAAACTTTCCAGAGTAGATTAGAAGAGAGCTGTATACTTTAATAGTATCCATGAACCTTGCTGAATCTTCACTGTCTTCAACTTTAACCGTTATCGTATAATGCCCGGTGTCCACCGGCGCGGTCCAATCTATCGTCTGGCCGGTCATGGGAGAAACAGACCCGCCCGACGCGCTCCAGGCATACGTAAGGTCATCGTTGTCTTCGTCAACAGCATCGGCCGTGAGCTGCAGTGTTCCGCCGGTAAAGATCGAATCGAAAGGCGACATCGTGATCCCGTCCATCACGGGTGGGTTGTTTTTTGAACACCCGGTGAAAAAGGAAATAAGTAAAACCGTGATGATGATACAAGAAACTTTATTCATTTTTTCCTCCTTATACTGCGATAATTGTACTCTCATATCATTGGTTGTCAATATCACTGACCAGGCAGCCGCCAGACTTGACCGCACATGGTTATCATATATAATAATTGATCGATCATGTACGAACAATTGAACGAGTTCAAATACACGGCGCAGACTAAGAAAACGTACATCATCTATTTTTTAAAATTCTGGCGGGACGAAGAAAAGAACGATTATATCGCGAAATACCAGATACGGTCCCAGGACCGCGATATCGTGTGGTACGGGCGGATCTCCAAAGAACGGGCGCTCATCGATCTAAATATCAATGCTAAAGACGCAAAATCGATGGACACGAAAGAACTGGAGTCGAAGATCGTCGTTCATTTGAAGAAACTCATCGTCACCGTAATGTTCAAAGGTCTCGACAAGGGGTTTGAAGAACCAAACACCGAATTGGTCTTTTACAAAGAACCCCTGGTCGCAAAAAGAATTTGGTCAGGCTAAAACCATACATTTCCAGACTGTCTGGTTTTGTATGATTTTAAGGCAGTCGCATTGACAACATCGGTAGTCAGATTATAATTCACCCGGTGAATCGTTTTCTCAAACTCGCCTTTTTTCTTTCCGGATGTGCCGGTCTGGTCTATGAGATCATCTGGGTCAAAAAACTAACGCTCGCGTTCGGTACCACGACCGTCGCGACCGCGCTCGTGGTTTCCTCTTACATGGCCGGTCTGGGTCTGGGCAGTATTTTCTGGGGCCGCCGCGTCGACCGGTCACGACAGCCGTTGAAATTGCTGGGACTTTTGGAAACCGGCATCGGCCTCTCATCCCTGATCGTCCTTTTTGTCCTCCAGCACATCGATATCATTTACCAAACTATTTACCAGACCATTGCTTCCGGCATGGTCATGGCCATCGTGATCATCGCCCTGCTGGCTTTTCTGATAATGTTCGTCCCGGCATTCCTGATGGGCGGCATATTCCCCGTGATATCAAAAACATATATCGTCCGAAACCGGGATATTGGCAATGGGATCGGTGTTTTGTACGCGCTCAATACCCTGGGTGGAGTAATCGGCGCCGGTCTCACCGGGTTCATTGCCATCAGATCGATCGGCCTGACCGCTACAAATATTTGCGCGGCTACAGTCAATATCGTGATCGGAATCAGTATGCTGATACTTGCATCATCGCCGTCGCGCTTGCCTGTTGGCGGTCATATTCAAGAGCGTGACGCCGCTGCGGCTAAACCGGTAAAGCAACGATCGGGACGCGATGAAAATATAACCGGTCTCCTGCCGGTTGTGCTCGCCGTTGCGCTGGTGACGGGTTTTGTCGGGCTGGGACTGGAGATCCTGTGGATCCGTTGCCTGAGCATCTTTTTAGCCAACACGACCTACACGTTCACCATCGTGCTGATCGTGTATCTCTCCGGTATCTTTGTTGGCAGCATGTTGTTCGGCAGATTTCTATCGCGCGCCGCCGGTAACCTGACGCTGCTGGTGCTTCTCTGCACGGCCATTGGATTTTTCGTCATTATCACCTCCGGCTTAATGCGCGGGCTGCCGGCGGTTCTGTTCGCCTTAAGCGGTATCATGGAGGTCCCGGTATTGCGCGTGATCATGCCCGGTCTGATCCTGGCCTTGATCCTTATGTTCGTTCCGACCGGTATCATGGGTATCACCTTCCCTGCGCTATGCGCGGTTTACATCAAGAACCTTAAAACAATCGGTTCGCGGCTAAGCATGGTTTACTTCGTGAATGCGATCGGCAGTATTGCCGGACCCCTGGTCGCAGGTCTTGTTTTGATACCGATCCTCGGCGTGGTAAAGAGCATGATCACGCTGGCGCTGGTCATCCTGGTCGCCGGCATCGCGCTTCAGGTGACTATGCTCAGGAGCGGAAATAAACCAGGAACAAAATGGATCGGTGTCCAGGCGGTCATGGTCTTTGTGAGCGTGATCATCGCGGCCGCGGGCATAAAAGATGCGCAGATCCTGCCGCCTTCTTTAATGCACACGCGCACGCGCGCTGACCGCATACTATATTACAAAGAAACGCTTGACGGCACGGTAGTCGCCAGTGAAGACCGCTACACGGGTATCCGCTCATGCAACGTGAACAACAGCGCGGTTATCGGCACGACCTATGATGCGATGAAAGTCGTGAAAATGCTCGGCCATATCCCCTGCATTATCAACCCCCGGGCAAAACGCGCTCTGGTCATCGGCTTCGGCGTTGGCATAACGACCTGGGCATTGTCGCAGCACCCATTGGAGGCCATCGATTGCGTAGAAATATGCCCCGGTGTCAGGTCGGCCGCGAAATATTTCAGCGCTTACAACCACAACGTCGACAGCGATCCCAGGGTCCGCTTCATCGGCGGCGACGGCCGGAACCACCTGCTCGTTACCCGCGAAGTGTACGACATAATATCCTGCGACCCGACGCATCCGACCCTGGGCAGCGGCAACCTGTACACCAGGGAATATTTTGAGCTCTGCAGGGACCGCTTGAGCGGACAGGGCGTTTTTTGCCAGTACCTACCCCTGCACAAGCTTTCGCCTGAAGAATTCAAGACCGCGGTCATGACCTTCGCGTCCGTTTTTCCGCATTCGAACGTGTGGATCGCGCATTCGCACGCGATCATGGTCGGTACGGTCAATGCGCTGCAGATACTCTTCTCTGAACTGCAGTCTTTTGCCGCTTCGGGGATGGATGACATAATGACCGATCCTTACCTCCTGGCCGTGTCACTTGTCCTCGACCAGGACGACGTTGCCCGCCTTTGCCGGGATAAGCCTGCGCTCAACACGGATAACCGTCCGGTCCTTGAATACTTCACGCCGACGAGCCTTAAAAAAGAGAACTGGCAGCTAAATATCGAATCGCTCATGTCCAAACGGTCCGACATCAATTCAGTGATAACCTCGATCACTGATCAGACAGCATTGAAGCAGTACCTTGCCGGTCAAATCTATTTTATCCAGGGACTGAAGTTCATGAACCAATCCAAGCAACGGCAGATGATCGAGGAATTCAAAAAGGCGGCCGCGGTCAACCCCCAGAACGAGGAAATAAAAAAATTCATTGAAAATTCGTCCCAAAATTAAATGGAACGCAGGTATTCAGCTGACGTTAAAAAATGCTCATTTTCCCTCTTGACAAGATAAAAATAATGAATACAATTATAAAATTATAAAGGAGGATTGATGAAAAAGCTTCTTGTCCTTATGTTCTTGGGTTTGGCATTTATTGCCTGTGATTACGCAAAAGAGGCGGTGGAATTGAATCCGGACATAGAGATCACGTGGATAAATCCAATAGGATGGTACACTTATCCGGGAGATTCGTCTAGTGCCCAAATCAGTGATGTCTATTTCGTCAATGAAAATTCGCTAGATTGTTACCTAAGGGAATTAATTTATGAATATAGCGACGTATACGGCAGTACTCCCTTTTTCCGCTCCGAACCGTTCCCGCTGTACGCGAAGGTCGAGGGCATTGTTGAACGCCCATATGTGGATACCACGATAATCAACAATCTCCGACTGCCGCTAGGCCATGCCAGAACCCACATGACGGATAACGGCACGCACTCGGTAAGGGCATTGCTCAAGTTTGTCTATTCGGACGAGTTATTTGAAGCGTATGATACCGCCACAGTATGGTTTGGTATCTACATGATCGATACTACTAATTCATTCTGATCGATCAACAACATTAACAAAAAGGGGCTCGAAAAGAGCTCCTTTTTGTTTTACTTGGTGACCGTTCAGGCGGTTAGTCGATGGTCATGAAGCTTTGAATATTTTCTTCAGCGCCTTCTCAAAGATATCCAGACCGACCTGCATCTCTTCCTCGCTGATGATCATCGGCGGCACGAACCGGATCGCCGTCTCGCCGGCGCCGAGCAGGAGCAAACCCTGCTTGAAGGCCTCGTAAACGACCGCGTCACGCTTGTCCTTGACGGGTTCCTTGGTGATCGCGTCCGCCACCAGCTCGATCCCGATCATGAGTCCCTTGGCGCGGACATCACCGATAAACTCATACCGCCGGGCAAGTTCGCCCAGCCGCGCCAGCGTTATCTCGCCGAGACGGGCCGCGTTGTCAATGAGTCCGCCTTCCAGCAATTCGATCGTCTTTGATGCGGCCGCGCAGGAAACCGGATTACCGCCGAAGGTCGATGCGTGCGAACCCGGCGGCCAGTCCATGATCCCGGAGTTGGCGACGCATATCCCCAGGGGTAAGCCCGATGCGATGCCCTTGGCAATACAGTAAATATCCGCCTTGACATGGACGTGCTCGATCGCGAACATCTTGCCGGTCCTTCCCATCCCGGACTGGACCTCGTCAGCGACCAGGAAGATGCCGTACTTATCGCACAGGTCCCTGAGCGCCGGCAGAAAACCGGGCGGCGGTATGACATACCCGCCTTCGCCCTGGATCGGTTCCACGAACATGGCCGCGACCTCTTCGGGCGGAGCGATTTTTTTGAAAACGAAATTTTCAATGTATTTCACGCATTCGAGGTCGCACGACGGATACTCAAGGTGAAAGGGACAACGGTAGCAATACGCGTACGGAGTGTGCGTTACTTCGGGCAACAGCGGTGCGAAATACCTTCGCTGGCCGACCTTGGACGCAGTCAGCGAAAGGGCACCGAAAGTGCGGCCGTGGAACGAACCGGTGAACGCGATGTACCGGGGACGGCGCTTGGAATAGCGGGCCAGCTTCATGGCGCATTCTACGGCTTCCGCGCCCGAGTTGGCGAAGAACACCTTTTTGTTCTTGCCGCCGGGCACGATCTCGGCGATCTTTTCCGCCAGGTCGATCTGGTAGGGATAGTAGAAATCGGTCCCCGACATGTGGATGAGCTTTGAAGCCTGGCTGCAGATCGCTTTCACGATCTCGGGATGGCAATGACCGGTCGCCACCACGGCTATGCCGGCCGAAAAATCGAGAAAGACATTGCCGTCGACATCCGTGACCCACACACCGGATCCTTTTTCAACGACCGCCGGGTAAGACCGCGTGTAAGAGGGCGAAATGTATTTCTTATCTCTTTTTAAAAATGCCCGCGCTTTAGGTCCGGGCAGCGCCGTATTGATCTTAGGTTTCTTGATCATTATTCTTTCCATGTATCGATCTGAGCTTTCTGAAGCGCTCCCGAATAATCGACATATATCGTTTTGATCTCGGTGAATATCTCGTAAGCGGTCCAGCCGCCCTCGCGGTGCCCGTTGCCGGTGTTCTTCATGCCGCCGAACGGCAGATGGCACTCCGCGCCGATCGTCGGCGCGTTTACGTAAACGATGCCGGTCTCGGCGAGCTCCATCGCTTTATGCGCGTAATTCAGATTTTTCGTATAGATGCTCGAAGACAAGCCGTATACGGTTCCGTTCAGGATCTCGACCGCATCTTCAAAATTTTTCGCCTTCAGCACCGACAACACCGGTCCGAAGATCTCTTCCTGGGCAAGCCTCATCTTTGGCGTCACATCCACGAACACCGTGGGTTGCATAAACCAGCCGCCGGCATGCGCGCCCTTGTCCAGTATGGCGCCGCCGGTCAGCAGCCGGGCGCCGTCTTTCTTGCCGATATCCATGTATGTCATCACCGATTCGCGCTGCGCCTTGCTCACGCACGGACCCATTTCCACGCTCTCGTCCAGGCCGTCGCCGACTTTGATCTTCTCCACGCGGGATTTAAGCATGGTGATGAATTTTTCGTAGACCGGCTCCTCAATTATGAGCCGCGACGTCGCCGTGCATCTCTGTCCGGTCGTGCCGAACGCGCCCCACAGCACACCCTCGAGGGCAAGGTCGAAATCGGCGTCCGCCAGCACGATCTGGCCGTTCTTTCCGCCCAGTTCCAGGGAACAACGCTTCAACGTCTTGCCGCATACTTCGCCGATCCGTCGTCCGATCTCGGAAGACCCGGTGAACGAGATGCCGACAAGATCCTGGTGACTGAGCATCGCTTCGCCCAGTTCTCCGCCGCCGCCGTAGACGATGTTCAAAACGCCGGGCGGAAGCCCGGCTTCGTTCAATATCCGGACCAGTTCGCCGGCCGAAGCCGGTGTATCGGTCGCCGGCTTGATGATCGCGCAGTTGCCGCTGGTTATTGCCGGCACGATCTTCCACGACGGGATCGCCATGGGAAAATTCCAGGGGGTTATCATCCCCCACACGCCCATGGATTCGCGTTTGGTCACGCATGATTTGTTTTCCAGCTCCGAGGGCACTGAATAGCCGTAATAATGGCGGCCGATGTTCGCCGCGTAGAGCACCGTATCGATCGCTTCCTGGACATCGCCCCTGGTTTCTTTTATGACCTTTCCCATTTCACGGGTCATTAACCGGGACAGTTCTTCCTTACTCTTTATCATTAATTCCGCGGCGCGGCGCATGATCTCCGATCTCTTGGGCCAGGGCATGGCGCGCCAGCCTTTAAAGGCTTTCTTGGCCGCGACCACGGCGTCGTTCAGGTCCGCGGCATTGGATTTCGGGAAAATGCCGATCACGTCATCATTATTGGCGGGGTTGCGGTTCTCGAATGTCCGCCCCGATTTGGTGTCAACGAACTTTCCATCAATATAATTCTTATAGCGTATCATCAAAGCCTCCTTATCGTTATGGTTGATCGTTCACTGAACCGTAAAACCGTTGATTTTACGGCGCCTGGCCATTCGCTTTTGGTTCTCACCCACGTTAATGAACAGCGGGCCAGCATTAAGTATAGCAATTTTTCGCTCTAAGTCAAGTTTTGATTGACTTAACAGTATAAATATATATAATAAATTTATGAAGCTTAGTCCATTCATGAAGAACAGATTAGATCATAAAAGAGTCACCGCCTTGGTGCTTTTTGCGTTATCGTCGTCCCTCCTTATCTTCTGCGGCTTGCCGCCCCGGGAGAAAGCGGCCGACATCCTCAGCAAGGGGCTTTCCGACGAATCGGCGATCATCAGAGTGAATGCGGCAAAGGGCTACGCGGCGCTGGGCGACCGCCGGGGCCCCGAGTACCTGTCCAAGGCACTGGCAGATGAGGATAAAGAAACGGTGGTCGCGGCGCTGAACGCGCTGTACGAGACCGGGGAATCGCAGCTTTTGCCGGTCATCATTCAGCTCACCCAGAGCGACAATCCCATGCTGCGCACCGAGGCCTTCCGCCTGGTGGCTATTATTCATGACACCGTTTCCAGGAATATCCTGGTCAAGGGGACAAAGGATAAGATCGCCAAGATCCGGCGGATCGCGTTTAGAAATCTGGAATCCTACGGCTTTAGAGAGCTCATCCGTACCGGACTGCGCGATGTCGACGCGTTGACACGGATCGCCGCCGCGACCGCGCTCGGCAAACTCGGCGAACCGGGCATGGAGAACTTTGTACGCCGGGAACTCGACCCGAAAAAATTCAGCGCCGAGGTCTGGTCCCAGGGAACCATCGCGCTGGCAGAGATCGGCGACACCGCAAGCATCGCCTTTATCCGGGAACTGCTGGTCGATACGCCATGGGACTTGAAGGTCGCGGCAGCCGAAGCGCTGCTTATCTTAAAGGACCGGACCGGCATTGAGACCATCGAAGGCGCCCTGAAATCGAACGATCCCTTTGTACGGGTCAAGGCAGTCGAAATTGTCCAGCGATTTCCGCTCGGCGAACTGTACGAAACCGTCAAGGAAACGACCGCCGACCAGTACATCAATGTCTCGATCGGTGCGATCAATGCACTGATCGCGTATCACAAGAAAGAATCATTCCCGGTTTATGAAAAATTATTGAACGCGCCAAACCCGCTCTTAAAGATCGCCGCCGCGACCGCGTACCTCTCCGACAAATGATCCCGCATGGCGCTTAAACTTTACAATACCCTGACGCGCATACTCGAGGAATTTGTACCGCTGCGGGAGACGGTCGGCATCTACACCTGCGGCCTTACGGTTCAGGGACACCCCCACATCGGTCACATGCGTTCGTTCATGTCGCGCGATGTCCTCGTTCGCTGGCTAGAGTATCTCGGTCATGCGGTCAATGTGTTCGAGAATTTCACTGACATCGACGACAAGATCATCGAGAAGCAGAAAGAATACAATATCGACTGGCGCCGGATCGCGGATGACAATATAACCAAATATCTCTGGGCGTGCGACCGGCTGAACATCCGTCGGGCCACGTTCTATCCGCGGGCGACGCAGCATATCGAGGAGATCATCGCGCTCGTCGAGAAGCTGGTGGAAAAGGGCTATGCCTATGAAAAGCAGGGAGACGTTTACTTCCGGGTCCGCCGGTTCAAGAATTATGGCCGGTTATCGCGCAAGAGTATCGACGAGCTCATCGTGGGCGCTCGGATCGATCCTTCGGAGCGCAAGGATGATCCCCTGGATTTCGCACTCTGGAAAAAATCCAAACCCGGCGAACCCTGCTGGTTAAGTCCCTGGGGTAAAGGCCGGCCCGGATGGCATATTGAATGCTCGGCCATGTCCATGCTCCATCTCGGCACGACCTTCGACATCCATACGGGCGGCGAAGACCTCGTTTTCCCGCATCATGAGAACGAGATCGCGCAATCGGTCGCGGCGACCGGCGACGCCTTTGCCCGTTACTGGCTCCACACCGGCTGGGTAACGCTTACCGGCGAAAAGATGTCGAAATCAACGGGTCATTTTTATCTCATTGAAGACCTGCTGAAGGACTATGCCCCCAATATTATCCGGCTCTACCTTATCAGGACCCATTACCGCAGCCAGATCGATTTTTCCACGGACCGGCTTGATGAAACACGGTCCGCGTACTTGAGGATCCAGACCTTTATCCATGGTTTCAAGGAGCTGCCGGTCGTCGCCAAGCCGCTGTACCTGGAGGAATTCACCGAGGCGATGAACGATGATCTCAATACGTCGCGCGCGCTCGCGGTGATCTTCAATCTGATCAACAAGGGTTACGAAGATAAGGACCCTGATCCCGCGATCGCCTCCAGCGTGAAATTCTATCTTGCTATCCTGGGATTCACGGATGACCTACCCAAAGAGCCGTTCGATGAACTGATGACAATTTTTAAGGATGTCCGGTGCAAACTGGAGGAATCAAACCGCAAGGACCTCTTTGATACGGCGGCCGCTTCCTTTTTCCGGCGCTTTGATACGGTCCGCAGTCTTGATGACATCTTCCCCAGCCTGGTCCATACCCTGCTGGCGATGAGAAACCAGCTGAGAAAGGATAAAGATTACGCCCTTGCCGATTTTATCAGACAGGCGCTGGGTGCCCGTAAGATCCAGGTGCTTGACAAAGACGCCGCGGTCAGCGATTACCGTCTGGAGGTGACTTAACATGATCGTACAGGTGACGAACGTTAAACGGGGCATGGTGATAAAACTGGAAGGGGTCCCCTACACGGTGCTGGAGGTGACTCACATTACGCCCGGCAACTGGCGGGGAATGGTGGCCTGCCGGCTGCGCAGCCTGACAAACAACTTGTCCAAGGAAATAAGGTTCCGCTCGACCGAACGAGTGGAGGAAGTTGAGATCGAAGAAATCGAAATGGAATATATCTATTTTGCCGACGGCAATTACTACTTCATGAATTCGGAAAATTACGAACAGTTGTACCTGGATCGCGAGATCATCGGCGACTACGCGAAATTGCTGACGCCCAACATCCGGGTGAAAGTCGAATATTTCGATGGCAAGCCGTTCGGCATCATTCTGCCCAAAACCGTGACCCTTAAGGTCATCGAAACGCAGGCCCACATGAAGGACGCGACGGCCCAGGCGCAGACGAAACCGGCCACCCTGGAAGGGGGCCACGTCTGCCAGGTGCCGGCATTCATCCATGTCGGCGAACTGATCAAGGTAAACACCGAAACCGGCGAATACCTGGAACGAGCATAGGAGGCAATCATGGCTGACGATCTGCAGGAAGAGATCAAGAAAATAGCGGAGAAGATCCCGGGCTGTCTCTATGTCAGCCTCGTCGGTTACGACGGGATATCGGTCGCGCAGCACATCAATGAAGGTGAACACGAAATAACCCTTTACGATGCCGAGATCTCGTCGTTAATGCTGGCATCGCGGGAAGTCAAGAACAACTTGAACCTGGGGAACGAACGTGAACTGATCTGGCTGACCGACAAATACTTCCTCGTTATCTATCCGGCGGGCAGCGATTATTTTCTGTATGCCTGTTTGAAACCCGCGGGTTCCAATCCCGGTGTCGCCAGGATCGAATTGAACAAAGGCCGCGACACGCTGGCCAAAATACTCTACCCCCAGGGTTAACGCCCGGACCGCGACCACCAGTCCCGGCGAGGCCAGACATAAAACATCTGTGCATCAAGATCCTCGCGGCCGTCATCGCGGGGATCATCCTTCAGTCGCTTTTCAGACTGCCGGCTCTGGCGATCGTCATCGCCGGCTCCGCCGTCATCGTCCTGGCCTTTTTGTGGCGCCGGGAACTCCTGCTGGTCGCGCTCTGTTTCGCCTCCGCGTTCAACACCCGTCTTCGCGAACCGGTCCAGGCGCCGTTCGGCAGCCGCGAAGTGACATACCTGTGCACGGTTACGGCTGAAGATCACGGCGAACGCTGGACCAGGCTTTCCGTGCAGATCAAGAAAGCCGCCGTGCCCGGTGACACGGTCGCTTACGATCTGCCCGCTGAATTCTACGCGGTCACGCACGAGCCTTGCCTGGGCAAGACGCTGTTCATCAAAGGTCATCTCAGGCCTTCGCGATCGCCGCACCGCCCCAATCTGCTGACCGGCCGGATCATTGCCAGTGATCACTCATGCAGTTTCACCGGCGCGCTCTTCGACCGGATCAGCGCGTATATCGACGGTCTATTCCGCTCGTTCTTCGACCGTAATGACTACAATCTCGCCAGCGGCCTCATCCTGGGCGGGAGCAGCCGTGTCGGCAACGCGCTCCGGGAAAGCTTCACCCGCGCCGGCGTGCTGCACATCCTGTCTGTTTCCGGTCTGCACGTGGGTTTCGTGGTTTCGTTCATCGGCGCGCTCCTGCTTTTCGTACCGCTGCCCCCGAAGGCAAAGCTGCTCATTGTGCTCATCGTCCTTTTTATCTATGCCGGCATCACCGGTTTTCGGCCCAGTGTCGTGCGGGCCGCGCTCATGGCTGGTCTTTTCGGGCTTGCCCTGGTCAGCCAGCGCCGGGTCGACAGCGTTCATGTGCTCAACGTGTCGGCCCTGATACTCCTGATCATGGATCCGCTGATCCTTTTCGACATCGGCGCCCAGTTGTCCTTTGTTTCGGTATACGGAATTGTTTGTCTGTATCCCCGATGGCAGCCCTTGTTCACAAGCCGCGTCCGTTCCGGTATTCTGCGCCAGATCATCTCGCTGATGACCGTCTCCCTGTGCGCCCAGCTTTTTGTCTCACCCCTGCTGATCCAGTACTTCAACCGGACCCAGCCGGTCGCGGTCATCTCCAACCTGTTCATCGTACCCTTGACTACGATCATCACCTATATGCTCTTCGCCTGCATCATGGTCAGCCCGCTCTTGCTCCCCGCCGCCAAACTGTTCGCGGTCGCGGCTTCCGCCCTGCTCGCCGCGCTCTGCGCGCTCGCCCGGTTCTTTTCCTCGCTGCCCTTTTCGTCGGTCACGATCTCTATGCCCGCGCTGTCCGCCGTCATGTTCTTCTTCCTCTTCGTTCCCAGGTTCAGGCTCATCGCCATATATTTCATGCTGGGATTTGCCGTGATCTTGTCCGCTGCGGCTTTCTCGCCCTGCCTGCAGGCGCGCATTTCCAGGAACGCATGCCTGCTCGATCTCTCATCAAGCCAGACCGTGCTCTACGCCCCGAAAGGCGCGGCCTCGCCCGGCGTCTTTCAGACCGACGCCGCCGGCTGCGATTATTTTATCGGGCCGCCGGACCAGGGAGTGGAGGCAAAACAATGTATCGGGCTGCCCGGTCCGTTTCAGCGCACGCGCATTAAGCTCGGCGATATCATGCTCGAGCTCGATCCGGGCCTGCGCGTCACTTACGGTCGGCAAACCATGGGTATCGATAATGCAAGTGCGGTGCTGGATAACGATGATGTGCTGTATCAACTGACCAACGGACAGAAATTCTGCGCGTTTCGGACCCGGCGCCGCGGTTCATTGCTCGATCTTATCGTAAGCGACCTTCGGCTCCTGGCGATAAGGGTCTGGCTGTTATTCTAGACTGCCGATTTCCTTTTCCACTGCCCTGAGGATCTCGTTCGATTTTACGAGGTCCTTCATTTTGTTGTGATCCGCGTACAGGGGCCGGTCTTCTTCAAGGTGCGGCACGTGCCGGCGGATGATCTGCCGGGCGATGTTGGCGCCCTTCCCCGGATTGAACTCGCGGAAATCCAGGGCCTGCGCAGCGGCCATGTATTCGATACCCAGGACCCCATACGCGTTATCGATGATCTGAAGGTTCTTCAGCGCCGTATTCATCCCCATGGAAACAAAATCCTCCTGGTCGGCGGCGGCCGGTATCGATTGGATCGATCCGGGCATGGAAAGAATCCTCTGTTCGACGATCAGGGTATCAGCCGTGTACTGGCTCAGCATCATGCCTGAATAGAACCCGGGGTCCTTGGTCAGGAAAGCCGGCAATCCCTGGCTCAATGCCGGGTTGACCAAACGGTTCATCCGGCGCTCGGAAAGAACGCAGACCATGGTCACGGCGGTGCCGATCATGTCCATTGGTAACGAGATCGGCGATCCCTGAAAATTGGCGCCGGTCAGCGTCAGCTTGAACTCGGGCATAAAGATCGGGTTGTCAGCGACCGCGTTGAGCTCGATCTCGACCTGCTTACGCGCGTGGGCTACGGCATCGTGCGCGGCGCCGACCACCTGGGGCGAAGAACGCATGGAATAGGCATCCTGCACCTTGGTCTTGATCTTCCCTGATAAGATGTCGCTGCCCTGGATACATTTCATGATCGCGCGGGCCGAACGGACAGCGCCGGCAAAGCCCCGAGCCTGGTGCAGCCGCACGTCATAGGGTTTCATGTTGGCATAAAGTGCTTCCAGGGTCATCGCGCATGCGATCTCGGACTGTTTGAGCCACTGGTTGACATCGTGGAGTTCCAATGCGCAGATCGCGGCGATCAAGTTCGAACCGTTGATCGCGGCCAGACCGTCCCGGGCGTGTAATCCGGGGACCGTGATCCCCGCCTTGGCGAACGCCGCGGCGCCGGGCATCCTCTCATCTTCGTAAAATGCCTCGCCCTCGCCGAGCAGTAGCAGCGCCATCTGCGCCATGGGCGCCAGGTCGCCGCACGCTCCCACCGAACCCTTGGTGCATACGACCGGCGTCACCCCCTTGTTCAGCATTTCCATCATGGTTAGGGGGATCTCAACGCGGCATCCGGACTTTCCTTTGGACATCACGTTGATGCGGGAAGCAAGCGCGCCCCGCACGTGTTCGACGGGCGCCGGGTCGCCGATGCCGGCGGCATGATTATACACCAGGTAACGCTGAAACCGTTTCACCTGATCGTCGGAAAGGACCTTTTCCGAGAACTCGCCGATGCCGGTGTTGGTCCCGTACATGATCTCCCGCGCTTTCAATTTTTCTTCAAGCATCAAACGGCATTTCTTAATATCTTCGATCGACTGGTCGTGGATCTCGACCGGCTCATGATCCCGGGCAATGGCGACCAGTTTCTCAATGGTCAGGCTCTTTCCATCAAGTACTATTGGCATTGATTCTCCTTAGGTCACACGGATATAACTGTTCTTCGTTTCAAAAAAAGCACGTAATTATAACCATTTGCCCGGGACTGTCAAGCTGACCGATTACAGAGCTCTAATGAAATGCACTCGACACCACGATCCCCGGGTAATCAATTGACAAATCCCCTGCAATATATATACTAAGGGCACAATTTATTATGGACTCTCGATGAGAAAAAACATTATCCCTGGAGATCAAAGGCATGAGCCGCGTTGAAGAGCATCCGATCCTGCGGATACCGGATCCTGATCCCGTGACGTTCTACTTCGCCGGACGACCTTTGACCGCGCGCCGCGGTGAGGTCATATCCAGCGCGCTATTTGCGCACGGCATCCGCATCTTTGGGACGCATCCCCATGACCGCTCGCCCCAGGGTATTTTTTGCGCGAACGGGCAGTGCGCCCAGTGCCTGGTCATAGCCGACGGCCTGCCGGTCAAAGCCTGCATGGTCCCGGTGCGCGAAGACATGAAGGTCTATCCGCTGCCGGGTTACCCGGAACTGCCCGCAGTGCCGAGAAAAGACATCACTTTCACCGATATCCAGGAGGTCGCCTGCGACCTGCTCATCGTCGGCGCCGGCCCCGCGGGCATGGGCGCTGCCCTGGAAGCGGCTGATGCCGGGCTTTCGGTGTTGCTGGTCGATGACAAGCAGACCCTGGGCGGTAAACTGGTTCTCCAGACGCATCTGTTTTTTGGCGCGGCGAACGAGTGCTACGCGGGTACGCGCGGCGTCGAGATCGCCGGCATCCTGGCGCGGGAGATCGCGCAGCGCCCGAATATTAAGGTCATGACCGACTCCATGGCCGTGGGTGTTTTTACCGACGGCAAGGTCGGCATCGTTTCCGGCGCCAGATACCAGCTGGTGACGCCCAAGAGCCTCCTGGTCGCCGCGGGCGCCCGCGAAAAAGCGATAATTTTTCCGGGCTGCGACCGGCCGGGTGTTTACGGCGCTGGCGCTTTCCAGACCTTGCTCAACCGCGACCTGGTCAGACCATCAGAGAGACTTTTTATCGTGGGTGGCGGCAATGTCGGTTTGATCGCGGCCTACCACGCGCTCCAGGCCGGCATCACCGTGGTCGGGCTGTGCGAAGCCCTGCCCGATGTCGGCGGCTACTGGGTCCATGCCGACAAGATCCGCCGCCTGGGCGTGCCCATATACACATCCACCAGTATCGTCGGGGCGAGCGGCAAAGACAGCGTTGAATCAGTGACCGTCGCCCGGGTCGACGAGAAATGGAACATCATCCCCGGCACATATCAGACCTACGCTTGTGACACTCTCCTCATCGCGGTCGGACTGGAAAGGGTATGTGAACTGCACGATATGGCAGTGGCGGCGGGCATGGATGCCCATCTTGCCGGTGACGCCGAAGAGATCGCCGAAGCATCGGCCGCGATGTTTTCCGGCCGGCTGGCCGGCCGGCGCATCGCCGGGAAACAGGGTAAGAAAACGTCGGTCCCCGGGCACTGGGAGGAGTTGACATCGATCCTTAAATCCAAGCCGGGCCGTGAAGATCTGCCGGTCTTAGTCCAGGGTGAAAACGCCCGGATCTTCCCGGTGTTAGGCTGTCTTGAATCGATCCCCTGCAACCCCTGCGCAGAAGTCTGCCCCCAGCAGGCCCTGAGTATACCGGAATCAGGCGGGATATTGCCCCGCGCCGACTTTGACGGGACCTGCACCGGCTGCACGAAATGCGTCACGGCGTGCCCGGGCCTGGCGATCACGCTCGTGGACATGACGCCGCGCGCGTCGGGCAAAGCCAGAGTGACCATCCCGTTCGAGCTTCCCATTTCATTCAAACCTGGCGACATTGTGCCGGTGAGCGGCTGGAAAGGCGAAGACCAGGGGACGGGCAGGGTCCTTGAGATCTTTGACCGTCTTGGCCATTCGCCCTGCCGGATCGCCTGTCCGGCCGACGTCCGTGCCCAGGGTTATATTCAATTCATCCGCCAGGATCAATACGAAGAAGCGATCCAGCTCTTGCGCCGCGACCTGCCGCTACCCGGCGTGTGCGGCCGTGTCTGCTATCATCCCTGTGAAACAGAATGCGTGCGCAAGGATGTTGACGAACCCGTCGCTATCTGCGGATTGAAGCGGTTCGTCGCGGACTGGGCGCGCGAGCATTCGGTGCCCATCCAACCGCAGCCCGTGACCAAGAAAGAAAAAATCGCCGTTGTCGGTTCGGGCCCGGCCGGTTTGGCCTGTGCCAATGAATTATCGTACCGGGGTTACGCGGTGACCGTGTATGAAGAAAAGGATAAGGCCGGCGGACTGCTGCGATGGGGCATCCCCGCATACCGGCTCCCTGAAAATATTCTCGACTATGAACTGAACTTGCTGGTCCAGCAGGGCATTGCCATAAAATTAAGCACGCGGGTTGCGGATGCCCAAAAACTCATGGCTGACGGTTATTCAGCCGTATTCCTGGCCCCGGGGGCTTTAAAAGCCATGCCTGCCGGGATCCCCGGCGAAGATCTGGAAGGCGTTCATGACATGCTTACTTTCCTGGAACAGGTTAAATCCGGCGCGATCAAGCGGCTCAGCGGCACGGTTTGCGTGATCGGGGGCGGAAACTCGGCGCTGGATTCGGCTCAGACCGCTTTGCGGCTGGGGGCCAGCGACGTGCGTATCCTCTACCGCCGTTCCCGCGAACAGATGCCCGCCCATGACCGGGAAGTGGACCAGGCGCTGGCCGAAGGCGTCGGCATTGATTTCCTGGTGGCGCCGGAATCGATCACCGGCGAAGCGGGCAAGGTCAAAGCGATCGAGCTCATCCGCATGAAACTTGGTGAACCGGATGCGTCCGGCCGCGCCCGGCCCGTGCCCATTCCCGGATCCAAATTCACGCTCAAGGCCGATCATGTGATACTGGCGATCGGGCAGCAGCCGGCCTTTGACGGACTGGCAAAGGGGCTGATCCTGACCAAGTGGGGCACGATCCAGGCTGATGACAAGACGCAGGCAACCACTTGTCCTGGCGTATTCGCCGGCGGCGATGCCGTGACCGGAGCATCCACAGTCGTGTCCGCGTTCGGCGCGGGTAAACGGGCGGCCGAATCGATCGATCTTTTCCTGCGCGGCCTTGATCAATCAACAACACGGCATGAGATTGCGGCCAAATCGCCTGCCTGCTGGAGCTCGTCGGTGAAAAAAGCAGCTCGGGCGGTCCCCGATGAACTGCCGCCGCGTCAGCGCAGTCAGAATTTTGATGAAACCGTCCGTGTTTTGAGCGAGGAAGCGGCCCAGCAGGAAGCAGCGCGTTGCCTGGGCTGCGGCGCCCTGAGCGAGTGCCTTCCCGGAACCACGTACTGCGAGCGCAACAGCGGCCTCGAGCAGACAAGCCCGATCCTGGATCACGCCCGCCTTGTCATCCTGGAGGTCGATCCCGGCATCGCTGCCATGGTTGCCAGCATCCGCGTTCAGGACCAAGCGGTCGCGAAACCGATCGCGACCGTCATTCCACCGGCCAGCCACGATGATGTGATCCTCTGCCGGTGCGAACGCGTAACGGTCGGCGAGGTGCGCCGCTTCATCCGTCAGGGTGTCACGGACATGAATCAGTTAAAAGCCCTGCTCCATATCGGCATGGGCGCCTGCGGCAGTAAAACATGCGGACCGCTTATTCATGCGCTTTTCCGGCGCGAGGGCATAGCCAGGACGATGATAACGCCTTTCGTACCAAGGCCTCTGACCACTGAAGTCCCAATGGGATATTTTGCCGGCACTGGCAACCTTAACGTCAAGAAAGAGAAACCGTGAGTAAAACGACTTTCGATCTCATCATCATCGGCGCCGGATCGATCGGCGTGCCGACAGCGTTGAACGCACGGCGGCAGGGTCTGAGCGTGCTGGTTCTGGACCGGCTTGCCTCTCCTGGTCAGGGTGAGAACAAAAGCGCGATCGGCGGCATCCGTGCGACCCATTCAGATCCGGCAAAGATCCGCATCTGCCTTCGTTCACTGGAGGTCTTCCGCGAGTGGCATGATAAGGAAGGCAGCGATCTGGGATGGCAACAGGGCGGTTATCTCTTCCCCATTTACCGCGAGCCCGATGAAAAGACCATGAAATCCCTGCTCGAGATCCAGCACAACCACGGTCTTAACATCGACTGGATCAGCCCTGCGCAAGTCAAGGATCTCGTGCCCGGCATCAACGAAGAAGGACTCCGGGGCGGCACCTATTCGCCGGAAGACGGCAATCTATCACCGCTCCTGACAGTCAACGCTTTTTATTTCGCCGCGCTTGCCGGCGGGGTTGAATTCCATTTCCACGAAGCGGTTCGCAGCGTTGTCGTCGAAAACGAGCGTGTTACCCGGGTGATCACGGACACCAATAAATACGCCTGCAAGTTCGTGCTCAATGCCGCGGGCATCGGCGCCGTCGAGATCGGCCGCATGGTCGGCCTTGACCTTCCGATCTTCCCGGACTCACACGAAGCCGGCATTACCGAACCGGTCGCCCGGCTCTTTAACCCGCTGGTCGTGGACATCCGTCCTACCCCGGGCGGCAAGAACTGTTACTTCTATCATAATTCGGCCAACCGCATAGTCTTCTGCCTTACCCCTGATCCTCTGTACCCCGGCACCGACCACCGGTCCCATTCCAGTTTCCTGCCCATCGTCACCCGCAAGATGATCGATCTCCTGCCGCGGCTTTCCAATATCAGGATCAGGCGGGTATGGCGCGGCTGTTATCCTCAGACGCCGGACGGCATGCCCGTCGTGGGTGAGGCGCTGCAGGCGCGTGGTTATTTTTATGCGGTGGGGTTATGCGGCCAGGGCTTGATGCTGGGACCAGGCCTTGCTCAGGACCTGGTAAGTCTCATGTCAACGGGCAAACCGATCACCGAGGACGCTGCCTGGAGATCATTGAGTTTGCAGCGAAGTTTCAAGACCACCGAATCACTGAAATAATTTCTTCCCCTGCTGAAAAGCACTGCCGGATCAAAATCCGATCGATCAACTGAAGTATTGGACTGCGTTTGAGAAAATATGGAACCCGTCACCCAGCCGGTCGGTCTTTTGACGGGTGTGGTTGGGGTGCTGCAGATAAGAAATATGGCGCTCGGGATGGGGCATAAGCCCGAGGATCCTCCCCGAAGTGTCCGTGATGCCGGCGATATCCAGCATTGAGCCATTGGGGTTGTCGGGATAGCCGGCCGGTTCTCCGTTTTCGGCCACATACTGTAAAACGATATGGTCACGGATCCGTTTCAGCATTGCCTTGTTCCTGACCACGAATTTGCCTTCGGCATGCGCCACGGGCATGGTGATGATCGGCTTGAGGTCCTTCGTGAACACGCATTTATTCTTCAAGACCCGCATGTGTACCCACCGGTCTTCGAAGCGTTCCGAATCATTGGTTATGAGACTGACGCGCTGGGGTTCAAAATAGTGCTTGAACGCGGGCAGGATCCCGCATTTCACCAAAAGCTGGAAACCATTGCATATGCCCAGGATCAAGTTACCCCGTTCGATAAATGTCAGGACCTTGTCACGGAGCTTGCATTTTATCTCATTGGCAAGTATTTTGCCCGCCGAAATATCATCCCCATACGTAAACCCGCCGGGGAAAACCAGTATCTGGTAGTTCCGGATCGACCGTGTCTTGACCTCATCGATGTACATGCGCCTGGTCAGAGCGCCGGCCGCGGCAAACGCATGCTCGGTCTCAAGATCGCAATTCGTGCCGGCGGCCCGTACGATCAAAACGTTTGGTTTCATTCTTTAAGGGATACCCGGATCGTTCTCTTTTCGATACTGATGCTGACTTTGTTTTCCCGGGCCAGCCAGCCCAATCCCAGGTAGAACAGGTTGACCGGCAACCCGGTTTTGCGCTGCAGTTTGGTGATCACCATGTCGCCTTCCGCCCGCAGCTTTTTCCAAATATCACCGGCAGCATTGCCGATTTTAACTATCATCAAACCTCCTCTTAAGTCCTGGCCGGAATTAAATAGCAATCAAGATGCTCTTTATCTTTATTTTTCTTCATCCGCCCTTAATGTGCAATAATGTTTGAGAGAAAGCGAGTAATTAAAAAGACCTTAACTGAGATCGAATTCCATGCCCTCGCGCGCCGCTTCGATCTTCAGCTGAGGATAGGCACGGCTGCAAGTCGCTACAATATCATCGATGAATTCATCGTTGCTGAACGGGTCATGGTGAGTGAAGACCACATGCTTGACGCTGCTTTCCTGAGCCAGCTGCATGACCTGCGAAAAGGTCGAATGTCCCCATCCGATCTTGGTCTTGTAGATCTCGTCGGTGTACTGGGCGTCATGGATAAGGACATCGGCCTTCTTGACGAAATCCGCGAATTTCCTGAACCGACCCTTGATGTTCCCGTGCATGATCTCGTTGTCCGTAAGGAACACCAGGCATTTACCGTTCTCCGTGAACTTCAAGCCCTTCGTGAAATTCGGATGGTTATTGGTGATCGTCTCGACCAGCAGAGAACCGACCCGCACTTTGTTTTTCAGCTGCTTGAAATCAAACCGGGCTGGCATGTCGCTGATCGATATGGTCGGGAAATACGGGCGCGTCATCTGATAGGACAGCGCTTTTCTCACGTCCGCTTCCATGGATGGGCCGTAAATGAAAAGCGTTGTGTTCTTGAAATAAGCCGGTCCGAAAAAAGGGAACCCCTGGATATGGTCCCAGTGATAATGAGTGAACAGCAATATTATCTCCTGCTTTTTGTTTTTTATCAACTGTCCGCCGACTTCGCGGATACCGCTGCCCGCATCGATGACGACCGGGTCACCGGCATCGTTCTCTACGTAAAGACAGGTCGTGTTGCCACCGTACTTTACATAACCGCGACCGGATACCGGGATCGAACCGCGGGCGCCGTAGAGTTTCACTCTCATTTATTGGTGTCCTTGGTTTTTTGCGACATGCGGCAGTTGCCTTCGAAAAACACTCCGTTCTGGATGACCAGGCCTTTGCACACCACATCGCCCAGCATCTCGGCGCCGGATTGGAATTCAAGCATGTCCTGGGCTTCGATATTGCCTTCGATCTTACCGCCGACGATCGCCGCCTTGCAGCTGATATTGCCCTTCACAAGCGCGCCACGGCCGATGATCGCGCCTTCCTTCACGACCAGGTTCCCTTCGATCGAACCATCAATCTTAACCGAACCGCTGGATCTGAAATCACCGTTTATGGTCGTGTCCTTGCCGACCACGCTGTCGATCTTGCCTTCAATATCCATATATCCGTCCTCCTTCGAGACCCACTGAATTGTTATTATAGTTAAAAAGCGTTTTCTGTCAAGTCAAAAGTGCTGTCTTTCCCGGTCCTTATTTTATCTTGCCAGCACCGCTTCTCCGGTGACAGAGCCCGAGTTGGTCTCGACCCTGATAAAATAGACACCCTCAGGCACCCTGGCGCCCAGATCATCCCTGCCGTCCCAGGTAATGGTCGCAGGTAGTAAGGAGCAGGCAGTAGGTAGAGAAAACGTTTTTACCAGGCGACCTGCCGCATCAAAGATTTTGATGTAGGGCAAACCTTCGGGTTTGCTTTTTTGTGCAAGGCTAAAGCCCCGCTGTGCGGGATCATGACCTTGCCCTGCAGGACTGCTTACTACATACTTAATCACTATCTGTCCAGAGAACGGATTCGGGCTTACCGACATCTGCCCGGTCCGGGCCAGCTGGTCGAATTTCTGCTGTTCCTCTGCTCCGGTCGTGTTTATAAGCACGTCGCACTGCACCGTGTCGCCCAGCAGGACGATGTTGCGCACGATGACATTGGTCGCGGTGCCATTGTTGTCACGGCTTGAGGGGTAGCTGTAGGTGTCGAACAGCACGTTACCGCTGTCACCGGGATAGGGATCACCAGAGTCACCGAGTTCGTGCCAATAATAATGCGGGTCAGGCCGGTATCCAAAACCGTTGTCCAGATCATCGCAGCCGTCGGCTTCTTCAATGTCGAGAATATCATCATAAGAACCATACCGCGGGTCAATGTGCCACAGCAAAAGCCCGCGTCCCGGCAGCGGTGTGTCAAATCCCTTGTTCTGCCGGTTCTCCAGGATGAAAAAAGTATCATTGACCGCGCCGTTGCGCCATACGCGGTAAGCGGCGGCATGGGTCTCCAGGTCAAGGATCTTCAGGCCAAAGGTGTTGCTGGTAATGGGCGTGATCGTGAGCCAGTTGACCTCGCTCTTTGACCATGCTTCGCAGTGCGATGGGCTCCACGGCGTATTGCCGCCGGCGCCCCATGCGCCATAACCCATCAGTCCCCAGTATCCGATCCCCCAGGTATTGCGCGAACCGTCATAACAGTCGGGCAGGCCGATCACGTGCCCGAGCTCGTGGCACATCACGGCGATGCAGCACAGGGTGGTATCCAGGCTGGCCGTCACCAGATTGATCTCGGGGACGTTCGTCGCGCCGTCAATGATAACGCCGTCGTTGGTCGAATAACTGAACCAGGGAATGGCGTGAGACCAGCAGTGATTGATATTTCCGGTGTCTTCCCCGCCCGGTCCCGCGTGCACCACGAACACGCCGTCGATGTGACCGTCATTATTGATGTCATACTGGGAAAAATCAACCGTGGCGTCCACCAGGGCGACCGCGTCCGACGCCAGCTCATAGCCGGTACTCAGCATATAGTAGCCGTCGTAGTAATAGCTGTAGGGGTGGCTTGACATGTGCCAGCGGTTCCCGGCGATGCCGCCCGTCACATTGCACGTATTGTACGAATTTTCGAGGAAAAAATCATTCAGGCTGCCGGCTCGGTATTGCCCGTTGTAAATGCCCGTGGAATAGAACATGCTATCAAACCGCGCGGGCCGGCGGTCGACCGTATCGGCCCGGTTATCGGTGAACTGCACGAGAATAGCCACGGTCTCGACCGTGTAGTCTCTGAGATTCTTGGCATGCGCGCGCGCCGGTCCGACTATGCACGATGCCGGACCGCGCTGGCCCGGTTTCGGCGGCATGGCGACAACCAGCGAAACAGCGGCCATCAGGATCAAACAGCGATTGAATATTTTCATAAAGTCTCCTTTCTTAAAACAGTAGCTGCGTTTTACTGACAAGGATAGCCATTTATTCACGCATTGTCAACACTGCGCTGGGGTCGCGTTATCTTTAGCCTTAAGTCCTGAGAGCATGCTCAAAGCAGACCTTGACAAACAGCGATATGTCAATATAATCGCTATGTTATCCTATAAAAGGGTAACAAATATTTAAACTGAACGGGTGATCAATTTTTGGTCCGCGGTTGTGTATATTCAACAGCCAGGCGGTAAACGCCTCTGGGAAAACTGTAGCTTCTGACCTCCCTGTCATTTTCCCGGATCGCGGAATATGGGCAGGTGCCTCCTTGCCTGCCCATATTCCACTGCCGTTTTGGACCGCGCGCATGTGGGGGCATTTTGGTTGTTGACAAAAAGTTAATTCATGATATACTTAAATGTTATCCTGCAAACGAGTAACATTGCAGGAAAAATATTACGCGTTTAGAAAGGAGGAGTAGATTAATTTAAAGATGGTTATTTTTGCGATGAAAGGAGGAGGATAATATGCAGAAAACAACATTCATGTGCGCGATTCTCTTGGCTTTCAGTTATTCCAGCGTGCTTTTGACCAACGGCAATTTTGAACAGGACCTTACGGTCGGCTGGACCGCGGTCAGTTCCTGGGCGTACGATTCGATCAATCGCGGCGCGACCTACGAATCAGATCCCGACTATGAGGTCCTTGTGCTCAAGGATTCGATTTACTGCGGCGGCATGACGAAACTAGACCAGACCGTTGATATCCCGACGACCGACCTGACCTTTTCGGTCAAGGCGATGTTCCATGCGTATGAGAACATGGCCGATGAGCTGTTATGGGCGGGCGCGGCCGTTGATATCAATTATCTGGACGCAGCCGGGACCGTGCTGGGCAAAACGCGAATCAACCGCATGACCGACCACTGTCCGTGGACGAGTTCGTCGACCCTGCATTTGATCAACGCTGTCAATGAGAACTGGAACACATATTCTTTCAACATAAGCGCCGAGCTCGCCAACCTGCCGGGCGTCAGCCCCACGCAGGTCAAGAAGATCTCGGTCGTTTGCTTTGACTCAACCAACCATTCGTGCTGAACGGCCCGTGAAGTGGCGAAGGTCTTCGCCGACGGTTTTGTGCTTAACTATGCGGGCACGCAAAAATATCTCACGCTGAAAAAAACACGGGTCGATGATGCATCGGGCAACAACAACGGTATAATGGATCCTGGTGAGACCGTCAACCTGACGGCGTTCCTCAAAAATATCGGGGGCACTGCTTTCACGAACCTGGCGACTACGCTGTCGGAAACCTCTCCTTATATAACGGTCACGCACAACCACGGCAGTTTCGGCGCCCTGGCCGTCGATTCGACGAAGGAGAACTCCGGCGATCCATATATTCTGCAGGTCGCGTCCGGCGCGCCCATGGGCACTCCGGTCAATTTCCGGATCATCGCGACCGAGACAGGATTTGCCGACACCTTTGATATTATACTGCCGATCGGTAAGTACCATTACTACGTCTGGAACCCGGACCCCACGCCTTCATCCGGAGTGATCATAGACAGTCTTTTGAAGGTCCTGGGATACAGCGGCACGATAAACACGTCGCTGCCTGCCCTGCGCGGCACGCTTGACATGTACCTGGCTGTGTTCGTTTGCGCTGGGATCTATCCCAACAATAAGGTGATCGGCGCTACCAGCGCTGATGCCACGACATTGGTGGATTATCTGAGCGCGAGTGGCAGGATGTATATCGAAGGCGGCGATATTTGGTACTATGATCCGATGGTCGGCGGTTATAATTTCTGCTCGCTGTTCGGCCTGAACGCGGACGCTGACGGCACGAGCGACCTGGGACCCTTGGCCGGCCAAGCCGGTACCTTTACCAGGAACATGAGCTTTGACTACACCGGTGAGAACAGTTTCATGGATCATATCAGTCCCGCCGCCGCCGGTTCTTTCCTTATCTTCACTGACACGGACAGCGCCACCTATAACTGCGGGGTCGCGCAGAACAGCGGGCTTTACCGCACCGTGGCAACTTCCTTCGAGCTGGGCGGTTTAGTGGACGGCGCGGGCAATTATAACCTGCGCAAGACACTGGTCGATTCCATCATGAAATTCTTCGGCGCGGAGATCATTGGCATTGATGAAAGTTATACCAATACCGGCGCATCTGACAAGCCGCTCCTATCGGTCGCGCCGAATCCGTTCCGCGGTAAAACGACTATACACTATGCACTAAGCAGTATGCACCATGCAGTGCCTGCTATCCGTATCTACGACGCGGCCGGCCGCTGTGTAAAGATCTTTTCACTATCTGCTGCTTGCTCCTTACTGCCTGCTGCCGTAATCTGGAACGGCACTGACGATCTGGGACGCTCAGTCTCCCCTGGTATCTACTTTATTAGGCTCGATACTCCTTCGCCGGGCGCCCGGGCAGAAAAGGTCATATTGCTGCCGTAGCAATCATTGTGCCGCATAAAAGGCGGGGCTTTTGCCCCGCCTTTTTGTTATTGATTTTTGACCCGTTTTGTGGTATAGTCTGGCGTCGTAGGGAAGAAAGTAAGCAAAAGGAGCAGCCATGTCAAACAACCCTGTCGTCTTCTGGGAATTGGCATCGCATGATGCCGAGAAGTCGGTAAAATTTTTTAGAAATGTCTTCAACTGGAACCTTAAGTACTATGACAAGGTCGGCATTTACGAGATCGCGGCGGACGACCCCCAGGCCTTCAGCGGCGGCGGTATTTTCACGCTCAAGAAAGCGCGGCTGCCGTTCCTGACCATCTATATCAAGGTGACGAACATCGAAGAGATGGCGCGTCGCATCCAGCAGTTCGGCGGCCAGATCATCGAACCCGTGCACGAGATACCCGGCGGCGCCCGTATTTGCCTTTTCAATGAGCCGTCTGGCGTGACCTTTGCCGTGATCCAGCATCCGGGAGGATAACTCCGGACCATTGACACCTCAATATTATCGTCGTATAATATATCATCAATATCGGTATTTAAAGGAGGCGTTATGATCACAATATTATTTCTGCTGGCATTCAATTCTACCCTTTTTATTACCGGAAAGGTCACGCCGGAACTGGCGCGCGTGCTGGATCAAAACCCGGCGAGTGCGAAAATCTCCGTCATCGTCCACATGGGAGAACAATACCCGGACCTTAGCACGACAAATAAACCTGTGAGCGAACGAGCCCGGATCTTAAAGCAGATCGCCGCGACCAGCCAGGCGCCTTTGATCACCTATCTATCGCAATGCGATGACAAGGTTTCCGATATCAAGCGGTTTTGGATATTCAATGGTTTTCACATGAAGGCGACAGCGCGCGTCATCGAAGAGCTGGCCGGTCGCGATGACGTGTGGTTCATCTCCCCTGATGCCGCGATCCAACTCCCGGCGGACGAAAAAACAAGCGGCAGCGGCGCAGTCGAGGCGATCGAATGGAACATCTTGAAGGTCATGGCCGATTCATGCTGGGTCGCGGGGTTCACGGGCGACAGTGTCCTCATTGGGCACTTAGACACCGGCGTAGATTTTACGCATCCTGCCCTTGCCGGAAAATTCAGCGGCTGGTGGCGCGACTTCATCAATGGTCTGCCTGATCCCTATGATGACCAGGGACACGGCACGTATGTGGCCGGTGTATTGTGCGGTGGTGATGGTCTTGGCCCATTTACCGACGATATCGGCGTTGCACCAGGAGCACAACTGGTCGTGGCAAAGATCTTTGATGCAGGCGGTGGCGGCTCGTATGAAGACATTGACAGTGGCATGCAGTGGCTCGCCGACCTGAAAGCCGACTCGGGCGTGAATATCCGCGCGGTTACTAACTCATGGGGAACGATGACCGCTACCGAGCTTCACTGGTGGACTTTCTGCGCGGCCTGGAAATCCCTGGAGATGCTGCCGGTTTTCGCAGTGGGTGGATATGGTCCGGGAGCCGGCACAGCCGGTGTTCCGGCCAATTATCCTCTATGCCTTGGCGTCGGCTCGACCGATAACAGCGACAATATCGCCAGTTTTTCCAGCCGCGGTCCGGCGCCCGACATGGACCCCTGGAATGACATGCTCAACTGGTACCGCCCTGATTGGAATTTGATCAAACCCGACATTTCCGCGCCGGGCATTAACATCCGCACATGCGGTCCGGGCGGCGGCTATTTAGTATTGAGTGGAACCTCATTTTCCACTCCCCACGTGGCCGGCGCTGCCGCGATCCTCTGCGAGGTAAACCCCGCGATCAGCATCACGCATCTCTACAATTGCCTGCTCGACAACGCCGACCATCCGTCACAGGGTGCGCCCTATCCGAACAACAACTACGGTTGGGGCCGGTTGAATGTCTGGAACGCGTTCCAGGCGATCAATAGCATCCAGGAGAAACCGGCGGCGGTCGCAGACACCCGCGGCACTGTTCTGGTATATCCCAGCCCGGCGCGCAGCGAGCTGTTCATCAAGGCCCCGGCAACATCGCGCATCACCGGTATTTACAGCGCGGGTGGTTTTCTGATAAAGGATATCCGGACGAGACGCGACAGGATCCGTCTCGACGGTCTGCCTGCAGGTATATACTTTTTGAAATTTGAAAATGAACAGGACCGCGCGGTATTTAAAAAGATCACGGTCATAAAATAGTTTTTAAGGGATAATTCAAATGTTCTGAGGCGATGACGCTTTCTTGCATTCGTTGAGTATTTTGCCCACGACCAGATCCAGGTTTTTGCCCGCAGCATCCGGTTTCGTGATACCCTTGGAAGCCATTTCATCAATGATCTTCTGTGCTTCTTTCTTGGTCTCGAAGTTTAAAACCGGTGCGCCGGTAACCTGCATGCACAGTTCCAGGGCGTCCGCGGTCCTGCCTTCCTGGCAATAGGCCCTGGCCATGGTCAGGAGAAGATCATAGACTATTGGTTTATGGTCCTTATAAAAAGAGATCTCCAGGGCCTCCCCGACATAAACTTTCGCCTTCTGAAGATCCCCTTGTTTTAATGCAATGACCGCCATCTCGTTGCGGCCCATTTCTATCAGCCACGCATCACCGATCTCCAGAGCCATGCCCAGCGATTCTTCCTGTAGTTCCCGGGCGCGCTCAAGGTCGCTGGTCCGCTCAGCGACTGCCGCCAGATTCGAGAGGCCGGCGGCAATTCCTGATTTGTAGCCGATTTTCTTTTCAATGCTCAGGGCTTCTTCAAAAACCGCGCGCGCTTTGTCATAGTTGGCGTGACACATCTCAATGATACCAATGTTGCCGAGTGCCGCCGCCACACCCCGGATATTGCCCATTTCCTTAAAGAGCACCAGGCATTCTTCATAGTATTTTTTTGCCTGGTCATAATCGCCCTGCAGCGCAAAAATATTTGCGACGTTGTTCATCGCACGACCGATACCCATTTTGTTGTTCAGCCGCCGGCTTACCTCCAGGCTTTCCAGGTAATGGCG
Organism: bacterium; assembly: GCA_036382775.1. Lineage (NCBI taxonomy): Bacteria > bacterium. The sequence goes on from DASVHD010000035.1 coordinate 326,847, forward strand.
CTTTGCCGATTCATAATCGCCGGCTCCATGAGCGGTCATACCGAGGACGTTGAGCGTCATCGCGATCCCATACTCGTTTTTCAGGGACTGCCAAAGGGACAGGCCCTGGGTTGCCAGCTGCGTCGATTTTTCGTATTCACCCAAAGATTCGCAGATATACGCCATACGGTCAAGCCCGGTAGCGGTGCCAAAGGTATCGTTCAATTCACGGCAGAAACTCATGCTTTCTTCATAGCATTTTCTTGCTTCCTCGATGCGTCCGGCGTACCTTATGGCATCACCAAGATCGATCAGGGTCCGGGCGGTCTCCAGGGGGAGCTTCAGTGTTCTGAAGATACGCAGGCTTTTTTCCAGGACCAGCGACGCCGCGTTCATATTACCGGTATGCATCATCAGCGCTCCCTGTTCGCGCAATAAGCGGCCGTACATTTGAGTGTCCTGGTGCCGGACCAGCTTTTCGACCGCGTACAGCACGACCTCGATCCCTTCCTTGTGAAAACCCTGTTTCCGGTAGAAAATGAACAGGTTCGGGATCGCGTCGCGCACCAGTTCCTCCTTATCGTGGTCAACACCCCATTTCCAGGCCGCTCGAATGTTCTCGATATCCATGGCGATGGCTTGCTCCTGCGGGACCGTGATGTCGCCGTGCACGCTTTTGTTCATCAGGGCGACGGAACCAAGATAGTATTCGCAGTGAGCGCTATTCATGCGCGTCAGCTCCTTCGACTGCTCGGTGAGCCGCTCCAGCGTGTAATTCCTGATGGTCTTGAGCAGCTCGTAACGGCCTTTTTCGGTCTTCCGCAACAATGATTTGTCTACGAGCGAAGCCAGCGTGCCCAGTGAAGCGACGGCGATCTTCTCGGCGGCCGCGCGCGTAAAATCGCGCTGGAACACCGACAGCCGCATGAGCGTATCCCTTTCCTGCTCAGTCAACAGGTTCCAGGAATAATCGAAGATGGCGCGCAGGCTGCGGTGTCGTTCCGGCATGTCGCGCTGGCTGGTAGCGAGAAAATCCATGTTCTTCTCAATTTCCTGCAGTATTTCCTTGACCGAAAGACAGCGGATCCAGGCGGCCGCCAGTTCGATCCCGAGCGGCAACCCGCCCACGAGCTGGCAGATGCGCGCGACGTAAGCGCTGTCCTCGTCGGTCAGCCGGTAGGAATGCTGGACGCGCTGCGCGTTATAAACAAAAAGCTGGACCAGGCTATATGTCTCGATTTTCTGCTGGCCGCTTTCCGGCACCGGCATTCCGGAAAGGTTCACCATCCATTCGCCGCGCAGGTTGAGGAGCTCGCGCGAAGTCGTGATTATCTTCACGCGCGGCGCTCCGGCCAGTATCTGTCCCACCAGTTCCGTCCCCTCCATGACGTGCTCAAAATTATCCAGGATCAACAGCATTTCCTTTTCGCGCAAGAAATTCAACAACTGGACCTTTTCGTCCTCGCGGCTGTAGAACGAGAATCGGGTGGCGCTGGCGATCGCCGAAATGAGCGCCGGGATCGTGGTCAACGGGGCCAGCGGCACAAAGAAAACACCGTTGCTGAACCGCTCGATCTGATCGGCGGCCGCCTGCAGGACAAGCCTGGTCTTTCCCATGCCCCCGGGGCCAACGATCGAAATAAGCCGCTTCGCCGGGTCGGTGAGCAGCTCGCAGATCTTATCAAGTTCTTCCTCACGGCCAAAAAAGGGCGTGCTCTGCTGCGGCAGGTTATGGGGATGCGCGGAAAGAGAACGGAGTTCGGGGAAATCATGCTGGCTTAAATCGCCGTGGTCAAGCTGGAATATCTGCTGCGGTTCGCCCAGATCCTTGAGCATATGCATTCCCAGATTCTTCAGCTGGGCCTGGGCCGGCAAGGCTGTAACGTGGGTGACATCGGGCGTCAGGACGATCTGCCCGCCCCAGGCCGCGGCCATCACCCGCGCTGTTTTGTTGACCGCAGGCCCGAAATAATCATTGCCGACCTTCTCGGCATAACCCGCGTGGAGCCCCATGCGGATGCGCAGCATGCCGACATCGGTCCAATTCTCCTGGTTCATTTTTTTCTGGATTTCGAGGGCGCAGGAAAGGGGGTCTCCTTTTTCGAAAACCGCGAATACGCCGTCGCCCGTGTGTTTGACGATGATCCCGCCATGCTGGCTGATCACGGTGTTGATGATCTCGTCATGGCGCGGCAACGCCTTCTTCATTGTTTCGGGATACTGTTCCCACTTTTTCGTGGATCCTTCGATGTCGGTGATCATGAAAACGGGCATGGTGAATTGTACTTAAATTAAAGGCCTTTTCAATACCGGAGCAGGGCTGAACCGCCAGCCTGTCCGATCATTGATCAGAGAGGACCCGGTCCAAGTCGGTATCGAACCGGTCCATCGTGTAGTTTTCCTTCCTGACCCGCAGGTCAAAATAAAGCAGGGTCGCCGCGACGATGCCTAAGGGTTCGATCATGAAACCAGCGATGACGCTCACCACCGGTATGAAATACGTCGCCATCCCCATCGCGAAGATGATCAGGCCCATGACGAACATAATGCCCAAAACCCGCCACCAATTCTTTTTGGTGAGATCAACGGTTCGCGACAGCGACTCCGTGGCCCCGCGGCCCTCCAGCAGGATAACATGGATGATGAATGACCAGCAGAGGCCGAAATAAATGGCAAAGGGGATCCCGATGACCGTCACCGTCATGCCGATGCAAGCCAGGGTGCCCAGCAGTGAAGCGCCCAGTATCGCCCAGAATCTGCTGGTCACCGCGCGGAACGCATCTCCAACGCTGACCTGGCCCCGGATATGACCGGCCACGATCACGATGATCATGCTGTCTATATAGATCCGCGCAATGGCCACCAGTATGATCATGATGAACATCGAAAAAATAAAACTCACGGTCAACGCCAGATTGAATCCGCCGCGGCCCAACGTCTGGCCGGCCGCAAAAAAGATCACCAGGATGGCGATGATCGCCGACAGGCCGAATAGTATCAAGCTCAGGACTATGAGTTTGAAAAAATTGTTGCCGTAGATGGTGAAAGTGTTGCTGATGATAGAACCAAGGGTATGCGGTCCCAGCGTTCCCGCTGGCCGTCCCTGGTCATCAGCCGGCGGACCTGCGTTCGCCTGAGATCTTTGTTCCATGACTTCATTTTAGACATATTCAATGTTGTGTCAACGGCCTATTTATCACCGGCATCTATTTGTTTATCGCTGCGTTGACTTGTGCGTATTACATTAGTTAAATATCACATTGATTTATATAACTGGTTATCCCGTTTAGGGACCGATTGTACCTAATGGAATTATATAAAAAATCGGTACAATCATCCATACTATGTTGTTGACAAAGTATGTGGTTTTGCGTACATTATGGCAAAGGAGAAATCATGAAAAGGATCATATTTGCGGCTTTCCTGCTACTCCTCCTGGTCGCCGCGTGTTCTACCAGCAAGGAAGTCGTTTTGAACCTGGCCAATCCCCAGGATCTGTCCGTATCTTTCAGCGGTTATTACATACTTGAGTCGACCGGAGACAGCGTACCCATGAACGGCGTGACCCCGCGCGATTACGTCCTGGCCCTTGAAAGGGGCGACCAGATAACCGGGAAAACACACAAAGGCGGTTCAGACATGGTCGATACCCTCCTTTTCCGGGTGCTGGTCGATGACGAGGAGGTATTAAGCCAGAAAACCACTCTGCCCTCCCAGGTGATCGAGTTCACCGTCACGGCCCAATGACGGACAATAATGGCCAGATCTGACGAACCTCTAAAAAAAGACGCTGCCGGCACCAGGCTCAGGTTTGAGCGCGATATCCAGAAGATCCGGGACGGCCTTGCTAAGGTTGCGGCCGGGGATTACTCGGCGAAGATCTCACTTTCCGGCGATGATCCGGATCTGACCGCGATCGCCGGCGCGCTGAATGACACTATCGCGAACATCAGGACCTCAACCGACTATTCCCGCGACGCGAACAAACACCTGGAATCAGTAAATAAAAAACTGAAGCGGATGTTCGACACCAGTGCCGATATCATCCTGCAGGTCAACAAGTACGGCACCGTGGTCGACATCAACAAAAGCGTCAAGAAAGTCCTCGGGTTCGACCCGGACGACCTGATCGGCAAGCATTTTGCGAAACTGGGGATATTGCCGGCTGCTATCATAGTCAACCTTACGCAGCGGTTCAGAACGGCGATCGTCACCGGCAAGGTCGAAGGCGTGATCGACCTCAAGGTCCAGAGCAAAGACGGAGATACACTATGCATGGAAGCCGGCATCACGCCGCTTCGGACCGGCGACGAAATCGACGGCGCGGTCGTGGTCATGCGCGATGTCACGGATCATGTCAGGGCGGACGAAGAAATGCGCCGGCAGAGGGAAAAACTGAGGGCCATCATCTCGTCGCTGGAAGACCTGATCTTCATCCTCGATAAAGACCTACATTTCATTGAATATTATCAATCTCCGGACATGCCCGACCTCGACATCTACGTTAAGCCCAAAGATTACATCGGGAAGACGATCAAGGATATCTTCCCGCGGTCGGTCGCCCAGGACCTTGAAAAAGTGGTCCGGAACTGCCTGAAAACCAAGAAAAGCCAGCAGTTTGACTATCCCTGGGATATCCTGGGCGCTACTTTATGGTTCAGTGCGCGCATAACTCCAATGCTGGATAAAAAGACAGAACCCTCTGGTGTTACGGTCCTGGTGCGGGACATCACCTCCCGGATAAAGACCGAAAAAGCACTGAAAGAGAGCGAGAAGAAGTATCGCAATATCTTCGAGAATTCCCCCCAGGGTTTCATCCTCCTGGACACTGAAGGCCACATTATCGATGTCAACAAAAAGATCTGCGACTGGCTCGGTTACAAGCGTGAGGAGATCCTGGGAAAAGACCATATGCTTTACCCCTTTCTCACCAAGGCCGGCAAGATAACCGCGATGAGGAAATTCGTTCAGCGGCTGACGGGCAAAGCGATACCGGCATATGAGCTCGAGTTCGTGACCAAAAGCGGCGAGATCTTCCTGGGCGAAGTGGTGGTCATGCAGATCAGGGATGACAACGATAAGGTCATCCAATTCCTGACCATGATCACCGACATCACATCCCGCCGCAATACCGATACAAAAAAGAGCGGTTAAGGATCAGAACGGATCCATTGGCCCCGGTTATCTCACGGTTTTTCTTGACCCTTGACATTCAAGCGTTTCATCGATATTATATAGTCCATTTCCGCTTGGCTGTGCGGTATGAAATCGTGACCTGATCAGGAGGATGAGGATTATGACCAATTGTCCGCAGTGTGGCAAGCCGATACCAGAGGGACGGGATACGTGCCCGACCTGCAGTGAAAAAACGGCGAACTTGAGCCCTGAGATCCAGGCAAAAATCCTTCTTTTAAAGAAAAAACTCGAACAGGAACCGGGCAGCGCCCGTCTTTTGATTGACCTTGGCGATCTCTACCAGAGATACGGGCTGATGCATGAAGCGGCGGCCCAATACGAAGAAGCGGTCCATGTGGACGCGAATAATTTCGACGCGCACACGAAAGCGGCGCATGTCTATTTCAAGCTCAAGGAGTTCGGCAAGGCCGAGAGCGCGTTCCGGGCATCTTTGCATGTCAATCCGAAATCGGTCGATTCACTGATCGGGCTTTTCCGTATTTATTATCTCCAGGACAAAACCGAGGAAGCGATCGTCATTGGAGAAAAGATCGTCCAGGTAAAACCGGATAACGTAGAGTTCCATCTGCTGCTAAAGAACATGTATATCCGCAAAGGGGATCAGGCTAAAGCGCTGCAGCAACTGCTGAAACTCGAATCCCTGACCCCCCAGAATGAACATATCATTAAAGAACTGGCACACCGGTATAAAGAAAGCAACAATATGCAGAAAGTCGTGGCGTATTACGACAAGTTGAAAAAGCTGAAAATAAATGACGTCGAGCTGGGAATAATGGTCTGCGACTATTATTTAAACGCGCACGATCACCCGAAAGCATCCGAGTGCCTGAACGGGCTGCTCGCCGCCGAAGACCTGACGCCGGCTCAGCATGTTAACGTGCTGGTCAGCCTTGCCGGTACGCACGCCGCTTCCGGAAATTACGCCGAAGCCCAGAAGATCCTGGACGAGCTGCGTCCGGGGCCTGATGAACAATTGGATGCCGAGGTCCAGAAAAAGATCGCCGCCATTTATTACCAGATAGGCCAGGCCGCGCTGCAGGACAAGAAACCGAAACAAGCCGTGACCTCCATGGAAAAGGCGACCCGGTACGACAAGGAAAAAGAAGAATACACCCAGACGTTGAGCACCGTTAAAGAAAAGACCACGGCAGCGGACCGGGAATCGATCAAAAAGATATCGCTGATCGCGCTTATCGTGGTTGCCGCGTGCGTGGTTATCGCGCTGCAATGGGTTTTCATGCGCAATAAGATCATCATCCAGGTAACGCCGGGCGACAGCACGGTGGTCTTTGTCGACGGCAAACTATTACCGGCGCCGGCGGACGGACAGGGCGCCGTGTCATCGCCGGTCCTGTTCATGGGGCGGCATAAGGTTGCGGTCGAAAAAAGCGGGTATGAAAAATGGGAGGGGACTGCGACCATCGGCTACGCCCGGCCGTCAAAACTAGCCGTGGAACTCATACCGATCTGCTTTGTCCTGCAGGTCGCGTCGATACCCGAAAGCGCCGATGTGGTGATCGATGGACACGTTGCCGGAAAAACGCCGTTCGTGGCCAATGATCTGCTGGTGCGGTCCCATACGATCGAACTGACTTACGACGGCTACGCGCCGTGGCGCGGGACGCTGTCCGTTAATAAGAAAGATTCCATAAAGCTGGGCACGATCCGCCTTAAAAATCTGACCGGGCGCTGGATTGGAAAGCTGGAGACCGAAGCGTACGCGCCCAATGCCGGGATCAACCTGGAAATGGCACAGACCGGAACTCAATTACGGATCAAGTACACTCATCAATCCATCGATGACCGCTTATATAAAGGTGATATAAAGGGCAGGATCAGCAACGGCGAATTCTTCGCGGCCGGCGAGGTAACAGTCACCTATACCGAACTCCTGCGCCGGACCCGGAGGAAAGTTATCGTGACATTACGGGGAACGGTCACGGACAGCTGGGACAAGATCGAAGGCATGCACCTTATCGACGGGCTCGGTGAACATGCGTACTGGATAAACCGGCGGCAATAGAAAACACATTCAGATTTTTTCTTATTTACTTTTTTACCTTTTTGCTTTCATAGAAAGGAGCACATCCCAATGCCGAGGAAGCTTAAGATAAAAATTAAGATGACCAAAAAACCGAAACCGAAACCGGATCAAAACAATCTTGGTTTCGGCAGGTTTTTCACTGATCATATGTTCATCATGGACTATCTTGGCGAAAAAGGCTGGCGTAAGCCGAGGATCGTGCCGTACGAGCCCATCAAACTAGACCCGGGCGCATCGGTCCTGCACTACGGTCAGGAAACATTCGAGGGATTAAAGGCTTACCGTTCGGGAGACGGTCGGATCCTGATATTCCGGCCACGGAAAAACATCGAGCGGCTCAACCGGTCAAATGAACGCATGTGCATTCCGGAGATCGATCCTGATTTTGAGCTGGAGGCGCTGAAGGCGCTGATCAAGCTTGAAAAGGACTGGATCCCGACGGCTCCGGGCACGGCACTGTACATCCGGCCGTTCGTGATCGCGGCCGAACCATTTCTCGGCGTAAGGGCTGCCAAAACATATTATTTTATCATCATCCTGTCGCCGGTGGGGTCGTACTACCCGCAAGGGATCAATCCCATAAGGATCTACGTGGAATCCAAGTACGTCCGCGCCGTTAAAGGCGGGACCGGCTATGCCAAGGCCGGCGGTAATTACGCAGCCGGTCTCAAGGCCCAGCAGGAAGCCGCCCAAAAGGGTTATGTCCAGGTGCTCTGGCTGGACGGGATCGAACACAAATATATCGAGGAAGTCGGCGCCATGAACGTTTTTTTCAAGATCAAAGGCAAGGTCGTGACCCCTCCCCTTGAAGGAACGATCCTGCCCGGCGTGACCAGGGATTCCATCATCCAAATTTTGAAACAGGAAGAGATCGACATCGCGGAACGGAGGATTTCCATCCAGGAGCTTTCCGAGGCGTATGAAAAGGGAGAGCTTGAAGAAGCTTTTGGCACGGGCACGGCCGCGGTGATCTCCCCCATCGGCGAATTAAACTGGCAGGACCGGAACATGGTCATCAACAACAACAAGATCGGACCGCTGTCCCAAAAACTGTACGACACCATCACGGGCATTCAGACCGGCAGGATCAAGGATCCCTACGGCTGGATCGTCGAGGTCACCTGATCACGAAAACAACCGGATCCGTCAAAACCCTGAATTCTCCTGATCGACAATGGATCTGAAAACATACCTGATTCGATTCGCGATTTCAATACTGGTGGGCGGTTTGATAGGTTTGGAGCGCGAGCTTGACCGCAAACCCGCGGGTTTGCGCACCATGATCCTTGTCTGCCTCGGCTCCACGGTCTTCATGCTCATCGCTCTGGAGCTCAAACCGCTCGATTCTGACCTCGGCAAGATAGTTGCCGGTGTCATAACCGGCATCGGATTCATCGGCGCCGGCGCCATTATCCGCGCTGGTGGCGATGTACACGGGCTCACGACCGCGGCCACGATCTGGCTCGTTAGCGGCTTAGGCGTCGCCATCGGCGGGGGATACTACATGCTGGCATTGATCGCCGCCGTGCTTGCGCTGGTGGTTTTAAGGCTGCTGGTATTTGTCGAGCGCGCGCTGACAAAAGACAGAAATTAGAAAGTAGTATGTAGTACGTAGAAGGAAAACCAAAATCCCCCATTCCCTCTTTTGTAAAGGGGGATTAGTTACCCGAAAGACACTTCGAGCACCATCATTAAGGCAAACCCGAGCATCCCTCCGATCGTCGCCAAATCAGAATTGCCGCAGCGCTGCGCGCCGGGGATGATCTCCTCGATAACGATAAAGATCATGGCACCGGCGGCAAAACCCAGCGCATAGGGGATCAACGCCTGTACCAGCACGATTATCGCGGCGCCGATCACGGCTGCCACTGGTTCAACAATCGCCGATAATTGACCATAAAAGAAGCTTCTGAACCTCGATACCCCTTCATGGCGCAACGGCATTGAAACAGCCAGGCCTTCAGGCATGTTTTGGATCCCGATGCCGATCGCCAGCCATATTGCCGAAGCCAAACTGGCGCTCTGAAATCCAGCCGCGGCGGCGCCAAAGGCAACGCCGATCGTAAGCCCTTCGGGGATATTGTGCATGGTTATTGCCAGGATAAGAAGCGTGTTCCTTTGCCATGGTGTCTTGATGCCTTCCACCTTATCCGGCGGACAGCTAGGATTGAGGTGGGGCAGGATCTTGTCAAGCAGCCACAGAAAAAAACCACCCAATAAAAAACCGATGGTCACGGGCAGCCAGGCCGGTAAATTTTTGCCTCTCCCCAGCTCTATGGCCGGAGCCAGCATTGACCAGTAACTGACCGCGATCATGATGCCGCCGGCAAAACCGAGCATCGCGTCAAGAAGTTTTTGGTCTACTTTTTTCACCATAAAAACGGTGGCGGCACCAACCGCGGTCATTAACCAGGTAAAGATCGTCGCCACCAGACTCTGAACTACGGGATTGAGACCAATGAAATAATCCGCCATGACTTTATAATACGCAAAAACCTTAAGAGGTCAACAACATTTTACTTACTCCTGTTTTCAACAATTTGCCTGATCGACTGCCAGGAGTTTACAGGTTTTACCACCTTGACATATGAGTATATTTAGATATTATCATATACTTTCAAGGAGATAAAATGAAAAAAACGATGCTGTATTTGTTGATCATGATGTTCTTTTCCTGCTCTCAGGCTCAAGTGATCGCCGAAGTAAATGACAAGAAACTTTCGTTGAATTATTTGAAGCAGGAATTAAAGAAACTGCCTGAAAACGTAAGCAAAAACTATGCGAATGATTGCCCGGGTTTTTTAGAGGAGCTGATCACCAAAGAGGTTTTATTGCAGGAAGCAAAACGCTTGAAGATCGACACAATTGCCGGTGTAAAAGAGCGCATCAAACCGGACAAAAATAACAAAGACAATATTCTCATCGAAATGCTGTTAAAAACCGAGGTAATGCCAAAAGTCCAGGTTAGCGAAGAAGAGATGCAGAAGTTTTACAAGGATAATATAGGACAGATGCAGGGATTGTCTTATGAACAGATGAAACCGCAGATCCAGTCGTTTTTTTTACAGCAGAAGCAGCAGGATGCAGTCGGATTGTATGTCGATAACCTCTGTAATAGCGCAAAGATATCCCGCAATGAAAAATGGCTTAAGCAGGAAGAGTCGAAAATAAAGAATCCGATCAATGAAGCGCTGAAAAATAAGTTGCCTTCAATGGTTGATTTTGGCGCGGGAACATGCATGCCCTGCATCCAGATGAAGCCGATCATCGAGGAGTTGCAGAAAGAATTAAAAAATAAAGCGAATATCCTTTTGATCGATGTTAATGAACAGCAGGTCCTGACCCGAAAATACAAGATCATGTTGATACCGACCCAGATCTTCTTTGACGCGACCGGCGTTGAGATCTACCGGCACGTGGGGTTCTTTCCCAAAGACAGTATTTTAGTAAATCTTAAAAATGCCGGGTTAAATTAGAATAAGGAAGAAAACTGTGGCGACACCAAAAAAATTACCCTTATTGGACAGGCTGCTGACCGTCTGGATCTTTGCGGCCATGGCCGGAGGTGTCGCCATAGGTTTTTTCTCGCCGCAGATCACGCAGTTTGTCGCGGGGATGAAAGTGGGTACCACATCCATCCCTATTGCCGTCGGTTTGATCCTGATGATGTATCCACCCCTGGCAAAGGTGAGATACGAAGAGATCGGCAGGGTTTTCAAGGACACGAAGGTCCTTGCTCTTTCCCTGGTCCAGAACTGGATAATCGGACCCGTGCTGATGTTCCTGCTGGCGATACTTTTTCTCAACAAGTACCCGCATTTCATGTTCGGCGTGATCCTTATTGGCCTCGCCCGCTGCATTGCCATGGTCATTGTCTGGAATGAGCTTGCCGGCGGCGACAGCGAATACTGCGCGGCATTGGTCGGTCTCAACTCTTTTTTCCAGGTTTTCTTCTACTCGGTCTACGCGTATATATTCATCACCTTCCTGCCCACCTGGCTGGGAGTAACCAAAGGCATCGCGGTCAATGTCACGATCCTTGAAATTGCCCGGAGTGTTTTTATCTACCTTGGGATTCCCTTTATCGCCGGCATGATCACTCGGTTTTCATTGGTGAAGATCAAAGGCAAACAATGGTACGAAGAAAAATTTATCCCCAGGATCAGTCCCATAACCCTGGTCGCCCTGCTCTTCACCATCATAATCATGTTTTCCCTGAAAGGTGAATACATCGTGCGGCTTCCGTTGGACGTGGTCAGGGTGGCGATCCCGTTGCTAATATATTTCCTGCTGATGTTCTTTATCAGCTTTTTCCTTTCTTACAAGGCGGGCGTGAATTATGCCAAAACAACCACGCTTTCCTTTACGGCCGCCAGCAATAATTTCGAGCTGGCGATCGCCGTGGCGGTCGGCGTCTTCGGTATCGATTCCGGCGAGGCATTTGCCGCGGTCATCGGGCCGTTGCTTGAAGTCCCCGTCCTGATAAGTCTGGTAAACGTTGCCCTATTCCTTAAGAAAAAGTTGTTTGAAAAAGTTACCGCATGACATGATCTACTTCTGGAGACATTCTTGATAGGAGCCTAAAATGCCCTTCATATTATTGCTTCTCAAAGGCGGGGTCGCAACTCTAGAGGACTATCTTCTGGCGCATCTCCCCTTTGTCATCCCGGCTTTCTTCATGGCGGGTGCACTGTATGCGCTTTTCCCTAAAGAAAAAATTTTGCGTTTTCTTGGTCCGAATTCACCCAAGTATATCGCCTACCCGATGTCGATCGCGGCTGGATTATGCCTGGCAGTCTGCTCCTGCACGGTCCTTCCCCTCTTTGCCGGAATCCGCAAGAGCGGAGCCGGGCTTGGCCCGGCGATGGTCTTTCTATATACTGCGCCCGCGACCAATTTCCTCGCCATCATCTATACATCCAGCCTTATTGGTGCCGATGTCGCCATCGCCCGGATCATTCTGTCGGTCGGTTTTGCCGTAGTGATCGGTCTGAGCATGGCGGCGTTATTTCCCGATAAAACATCCGGCGAATCATCAACGCAAGGATTAGTCTCGAGTGAAAGCGCAAAAACGCCAAAATGGCTCTGGGTATTCTTTATTCTGCTACTCGCTATTCTGGTCTGGGGGGCTTCGCCGGCGATAAAGGTTCTCGAAGTGAAACTGACCGGCCTTATGGTCCTTTTGATAGCATTTCTGCTGGTAGCAAGGCGGGCGTTGAACCGGGAGGCTCTGCGGAGTTGGCTCCTGGAAACATGGTTTTTTGTTCGCACCATCGTACCGCTGCTCCTGATCGGGGTCTTTGTCGCGGGCCTGCTCCGGGTTGTCATACCGGCTAATTTCGTCAAGCAGTATTTCGGAAGCACGACAGTCAGCGCCACACTGGGCGCCGTTCTCTTCGGCGTAGTTGCCTACTTCCCGACCCTTGTCGAAGTACCCATGGCGCGCATGTTCCTCGATATCGGCGTCGGACGGGGACCATTATTAGCTTACCTGCTCGCTGATCCGGTGATCTCTCTGCCCAGCATTCTGGTCGTCCGCCAGATGATCGGCACCAAACGGCTACTGTGGTATATCCTCATCATCACCATCTGCTGCACAGCCGCGGGATTGATCTATGGGTTGGTGGCAAAATAAATGGACTCAGATGGAAAAAATAAATTTTTTGTTATATTGACTAACAGCCGTATACTCATATAATAAAAACCGGTACCAAACATGCAGTTAAAAATTAAGGGCGGGATTTTAGCCACGATCGGATACTTGCTATCGCCGCTGTCGTGGTGGAACGATATCATCGTCAACATTCCCCTCGCTTACGCGTTCGCGTACCCGTTCGGGTTGATCTCCAGAAATCTGTTTCCGCCGGCGATGGTGTTCGGCTATTGGCTAACGAACATTACCGGGTTCCTGCTTTTGCATTATGGGGTCAGGGACATGATCGCCAAGGAGAAAAAGCCGCGGCGTAAAGGATGGCTCTTCAAAGATATCGCCATTTCGCTCCTGTACACCGCAATCGTGATAATATTAGTGAGCCTGGGCTGGCTCAAATTTCCCCTCGAGTATTTCAAGTAGCATGGAACTTAAATTCCCCACTCCCCCTTATTTAAAGTGAAAAAACCAAATCCCCCATTCCCCCTTTTACAAAGGGGGATACATGGGGATTATAATATAGTACGTAATACAAAGATCGTGAATTATTTGCAGAAGCGAATTGAACTCTTTATCTGCGGCCTGTGTTTTTTATTATTGATCATCAACGTTTGCTCAAAGAAAGACGGCCGGGCAAAAATCGACGAGCCATATCTGCCGCGCCATATCAAGAGAGAATCAGCATGGATCCTTCAGGAAAAGATCAACGAACTGAGCGACAAAGCGCGCTCTGGAAAATACCGGGAATTCAGCGCGGCCGACCGGGCTGTGTTGTGGCTGGGGTTCAGATCATTGGTCGCGGGAGGATACGCGCAAGGATACGTTGGAGCCGCGACCGTGCTCGACCACTACCTGTCCGCGAGCGGTAAAGATCTGGCAGTGGATCCGGTTTATTTCCAGAAATCGCCCGTCATAGTAAAAGTGCTTGATCGACATTATAAGAAGATAACCCTGACGCCGAATTCCGCCAGGCAGACAGTGATCCCGATTAATCCGGTAGATTATGGCTGGCTGGACACTAACATGAGATACATGATGAACCCGTTCAGCCTGATCATAAAAGATTCTTTGGCAGAAGGTAAGATCGCAGGCATGTACTGGATCGAGTGCCGCATCGAATTTTATAAAAATGCCCGGACTTATTTCTTCCTGGCGGGCGATACTATCGTGTTCCCGGATAACCTGGGCGTCGCCCTGGAATCCCTGGGCATGGGCAAACCGTTCAATTTAACGTCGGCCTGGCAGGAAACGCGGGATTTAAAATAAGGAATCCAGTTTTTTGTTCTGGACTCCTGTTGGAATTTATCCCGTACTGCGATACGGGACAGGAGTGACAAGAACAATTTGTTGTCATTCGTTTTTATTTGTTAATAACATAATTACACGGTTACATAATAACTAAAGCTTCTTACGTACATCGGAAGAAGCGTACACCGCCACGATCTCGCCAAAATAGACAGTATGAAAATCGCCCTTTGGATAGTACGAGGAAATGATACTTGAAGCAAGTTTGTCTTTGAGGACGTTGTTTTTGTGCACCACCTTGCATTCGTAGTGGATCACGCACTGCTCGATGACGGGTGATTTCACCTTCTTGCCCGGCACGGCTACCAGCCCCTTTTCCTTGAACTTGTCATGGTTCCGTCCGGATGCGCTGCCGCAGAAAGCCACGATATCGGAGAGTTTGGCCGGCGGAACGTTCACCGTGAAATCATCTGCCTGCTCCATCAACCCGTGCGTATAGCGGGATGGCCGCACCAGGACGATGAATATGGGCTTGCCCCATATCACGCCGATGGTACCCCAGCCGATGGCCATGGTATTGGGCTTTCCCGCCTTATCAACAGATACCAGCAGCAGACCGTCGCCGTGCAATATCTCAAGCGTTTCTTTCAAGTAGTCGGTATAATGTGCTTTTATTTTTGACATAGTATTTTTTTTCTTTGGCTTTGATCTTTTCATTTTATTCTCCCCGGGTAAAGTCATTTATGTTTCCAATCATACGCAAAAACCTCACGAGGTCAAGCAGCCCTTATGTGTTATTGCGAGTCTTTATTTGTATTTGTCATGCCTGCCCCATATCCTTGCACGGGGTATACCCCAGCAGGAATCCAAATCCCCCACTCCCCCTTTTCTAAAGGGGGATAAAGGGGGATTATGTTGTCATTCCGTGTTTACTAACAGCCCTGAGGTAAACGAAGGGACACGAAATCCAGTCTTTTTATTCTTCGAGTAAACGTAGAGAGTCGAGAAGTATCCTTCAAACGTTAATAACGAAACCAACGATATTAACGGTCAAAGCGTCCTTGACTTCTCGTTGTATGCCATTATAATGCTCCATGGATGACTTTGTCATGGTCCTTGGGATCGTCGGTATTGTTCTGCTCGCGCTGGGTATTATCGTTATCATTCAGGCCCTGATCGCTGTTTTCAAAAAACGCACGGATGCAAAGGGCTTTTTGATTTCCCTCTTGATCTTCCTTATTACGGTTGGTTTCGGAGTTGCGTTCACGGCGATCGCCATGTTCGTGTATACTTTTGCCCGGTTTTCCCACGAAGAAAAGATCGGATACGTATTTGCCGAGGAACACGGCGACACGATCGCGATGACCTTTTTCAACGTAAAAGAGGATAAGAGCCACTTTTTCAAACTCACCGGCGATCAGTGGATGATCGAGGGTTATATCCTGCGGTGGAAGACCGGCCTCAGGTGGCTTGGGGCTGAATCATATTATTGCATCACAAGGTTTGAGGGACGCGATGTCGAGGGTTCAGGATCAGGTGCGGTTTGTTCAAACATATACCAGATCGCGAATGAGACCGGCTTTTGGCGTTATATGCTAAAAAACTGCGAGAAAATACCCTTTGTCGATGCCGCGTACGGCATCGCCGCGTTCCAGTATCCAAGCCCGGACCCGTACGATCTTTATGTAAACGACACTGGTTTTATCATCAAGAAAAAATAATCCATTCCCGCCATTCCCGTCATTCCCGTGTAAACGGGAATCCAGCAACCTCTTATATCATGATCAATTGTCAAATATTGACTAGTAGGGCATAAATATTATACTGTTAAGGAGAATGCTTATGATAAAATACGCAGTTAGAGGTAAAATTGACGCGCGGGAATTGGATTGTTTCTTTCAAAGCTGGAAATCGCCGCCATGTTTAAAGATCGGGCGCAAATTGCTGAAAGGTTCTGATCTGATAATAACCGCGAGGGGAAACGGTCATCTGGTTGGTTTTCTTACGGCGGTAAGCGACAAAGCCATGATCGCGCTGATCAGCCTGGTCGAAGTACTGGAATCGCATCAGGGAAAAGGAATAGGCAGGCGCCTAATGGAACTGGCAATATCACACTATAAGAATTTTTATCAGATCGTGCTCATAACGGATCCTGATAAAGGACGATTTTATGAAAAGCTCGGATTTACCGAGATCCATGGCATGCAGATCCAGAATTTTGCGTATGGTAAAACAATAAGAAAGCAATCCGGGAAGAGCGGTAAATAAAAACACGCGCATGATCAGTCTCTTATCGATCATCGGCAAACCGACCATCCATCCTTTTTTATTTTTCAGCGGCAAAATATCCGGATACTTGGCCTGGATTCTGTTTTTGCTGATAATCTTCAATGTCGAGATCATAGGGAAGCAGTACGACAACATTCTGATCAATATTCTATCATTCGTTATTTTGTCGGCAGGCCTTGCATTTATCGTGCTGAGCAATGTAAATTTGGGGCGTTCAAACAGGCTGGGATTGCCCGAAGATAATGATAATACCGCCCTCAAGACCGGCGGCATCTACCGGATCAGCCGCAACCCGATGTACGTTGGTTTTAACCTGCTCACTCTTTCCTCAATAATATATTCCGCGAATATATTGATCGCAATTCCGGGCGTATACAGCATTTTCATCTATCATCTGATAATATTGGGTGAAGAAAAGTTTCTTAAAGCGCGCTTCGGCGCGTCATACGCGGATTACAAGAAAAAAGTCAGAAGGTACGTATAAAATTCTCCCCTGATTGCCTGCCTGAGGTTTTTTGGCATAATAAGGCGGTAATTTAAGAAAAAGTAATTGAATTTTGCTGTCAATCGCAGGGGGCAGGCGTTAACCGTTAACCATATTATATTCAATATAATCTTCTATCTAACCTTCACCATTTTTTGTTTTAACGAACCATCGACCTCAACAAAATAAACGCCCGGCTTAAGCTGGTCAGGGATTACTACCCGGCCCGTGATATCGAAGACGCGGCAGGTTTTGCCTTTGGGAAGCTGCAGGGGGCCGCTAACGATGGTTGAGCCAAAACAGGATTTTGAAACACGCCGTGCTTCACCTTCGATAATTCCAGTAATATCCCGAAGCACCGAAACGCTTGCACTATTATAATTAGCCACATAAGTCCGATTTTGCAGAGGATTATAGGTAAGGGCTTCTGGCTGTTCTTCCACCGCGATGGTCGTGATCACGCTGTCCCCAGCACCATCGATCACGGTCACATTATCGCTTTGCCCATTTGCGCAGTAGATCTTGTTATTGGTCGGGTTATAGATAAGATCGACAGGCGTATTCCCCGTGGAAATGGTCGTAATCGCGCTGTCCGTGACGCAGTCGATCACGGTCACACTATAGCCACCATAATTTGCGCAGTATACCTTGTTATTGGTCGGGTTATGGATAAGGACCCACGGTCCGCTTCCTACAGCTATGATTGCGATCACACTGTCCGTGGCGCCGTCGATCACGGTTACATTATCGCTTATTGAATTACTACAGTAGACTTTGTTATTGGTTGGGTTGTAGAGCAGACATTCCGGTTGATTTCCTACAGTAATGTTCGCGATCACGCTGTCTGTGGCACCGTCGATCACGGTTACGTTATCGCTTTGCCCATTTGCGCAGTAGACTTCGTTATTGGTAGGATTGTGGACCATTTCCCAAGGTTCATTCCCTACGGCAACTATAGACATAACCGTGTCCGCGATACAATCGATCACTGTCACACTGTCAATAAAAAAAGATGAGCAGTAGATTTTGTTGTTGGTCGGATTAAATATCATAGCCCATCCCCAATATACCCCGCCAATGGTCTTGATCACGCTGTCCGTTGCACAATCGATCACAGCCACAGTCATGTCAGCGGTACCGCAGTAGATCTTGTTATTAGTAGTATTATAGACCAATGCATACGGCTGCCATCCGACGCTTATGGTCGTGATTACATTATTGGCAGCACCGTCAATTACGGTTACACTAGTGTTATCATAATTAGCGCAGTAGATCTTGTTATTGGTCGGGTTATAAGCCAGGGCCCAGGGACCAGCTCCCACGGGGATATTCGTCTCGAGCCACTGACCGCTTGCCATCGCAGTAAGTAAGAGCCCAAAAACCATACAGATACATAACCTAGATTTGTTCATTGCTGCCTCCTTATTTCCGGGGTTAATCCGTCCCCCGTTGAGATCCCATACTAATCCTTAATAAATTATACTACCATCTTAGTTAATTGTCAAGAGAATGGCGTTTTTTGCCGATAAATCGTTACAATTTCATCAATGATTATAGGCTGGGATCGCTGACCTTGCCTAAGAATAGTATATTACCCGTATTCCGTTGCTGGACAGCAAAGATGAATGGATGGTCGGCACGGAATACCGGGATCCTTGGCATCGCGGAATCGATCCCCATGATCACGGCGGTCGCGGCCGCGGCTTCGGTACCTTCCTCGTTCACTTCGATGAACGCTTTATGGATCACGTTCTGAATAAGAAGAAATTTCGTGCCGTCCATTCCGGAGAAGTCGGCAAGCTCCGTGTCAAATGCCGAAGGCATGCCCATTTCGGTCAGAGCATCAACCATAAAATACTGTGTCTCGAACTTGAATTTTGGGATGTAGACATCCACCCTTCTTTCGCTGACCATGCCCTTCCATTCCGACCACTTTTCCGAAGTAATGGACCTTTCGATTTCCTCCAATTTATCTTCTTTTGGCAGGAGCATCACCATGGACAGGTCTTCGCCCTCGTACGCCATTTCCAGCATCTGGATCTCCTCGGTCTCGCCATAATAGAATTCCGCGTCCACGCCGGTCAGCCTCATCATCGGGACCTTCACGTTTTCACCGGCACCGGTTCTAAAATCTTCATCTCTGGTTTCTTTTTTGTCAAATTGCTTCGCCCACGTTCCCTTGAAATATATCGCATTCGTCAATACCAGTCTGGTGTAAGCATCAAGGACGCCGGGCGGGATCAGGTCTTTGATCTTTTTATTGGTCTGGTCTTCAACCCAGGTGTTGATCGTTTGGCGGGATTTTTCGCCCTGCTTGACGAAATCCAGGTTGGTGACCTTTCCGCCGTAAAATTTTTCGACCGCATTCGTATATCCATCAAGGAACTTATAGTCTTTTTGCGCCCACAGGGCGTTTGCCGTTGAGAGTTTGTATTTTTTGTCTTTGCCGTTTATTTCGTTTATTATTTTCGCGAAATTAGATCTCCTTAGATTCGCGTCTTCGGGGATGTGAAAAACCGTTCGCATTTCCTCCGCGGTCTGTCCTCTCGCGCCTTCATAAGTCATGGTCAGAGCGACCACGATGCTGTATGGCGAAAAGAAGATATTTTCAGCCTTTGATCCGGATCTTTCGTTGAATTTTGTATAAAGCTCAAAGGCGAACCGGTTATTGGCATTCACGACCGTGCTGACGCCTTCGGGAGTCGAACCGGTATCGTCGACGCTTGTGTCTTTTGCCGCGCAGGAATTAATGCTGCCGGAGATGATAATGATGAATAGGGATGAACCGATGATCCTGGCAAGATCATGAACAGGGAAAAACGTCTTCATAACAACCTCCTTCGTTTATATATACTACAATGAATAATATATTATATTCCTTTTTCGGCGGTTTGAATTCCAGATCATTTTTTGGATCTTGATCGTTAGTTCCCGATCACCGATACGGTATTGTCATACTCGTTTGCCACAAAAACGTACTTTCCATTGGGCATCACGGCTATATTGACAGGCCATTCGCCGACAGTTATCGTATCGACAATGGCATTGTCCGACGTACGGATCACCAATACGCTATTGCTCCAATAATTTGTTGTATAAACGTATTTGCCGTCTGGTAAAGCCGCAACGCTTGAATGAAACCCATAGGCCGAGATCGTATCGACGATCGTGTTGTCCGATGTGCGTATGACCGTTAAGCCCGAGAGATCTGCGGCATAAACATATTCACTGTTTGGCAGCGCTGCAATACCCCAGGGAACTTTTCCCACTTCAATTGTTTTAATGATGGTGTCTTCGGAACACTGAATAACTTCTACCGTCTCAAAAAAGTCATTAGTAACATAAGCATAGTTGCCATTGGGCAATACGGTTATTCCAAAATCCATACCCTCGATGTTATCGATTACCTTTACAACCGTGTTATCCGATGTGCGAATGACCGCGATATTCGAATAACATACAACATAAATAAATTCGCCATTGGGCAGCGGCGCCAGGCATGAAGCGCCGGGTACCGGTATCGTATCCACAATCGCATTATCTGAAGTGCGCATCACCATTACAGCGTTATTTCCCGCGATATAGACATATCGGTCGTTTGGTAATGCTGCTATATTACCTGGATTATCGCCTGAGGGGAACGTGCCCATAACTGTATGGTCCCAGGTACTCAGCACCGAGACACTGTTATCTCCGCTATTAGTTACATAGGCATAATAATTATCAGGCAACACCACGATACCATACGGATTATTTCCAACCGGGATAATCGCCACAACCCTGTATGGGTAGTCATGCGTTATGCCGATTTTGACTGGATGGGGATTCGACCAGTAGTTAGATGTATCAGCGCCGTCTTTTGCCAGCGCCTTAATAAGGAAAATTCCCGTATCCGCGAACGAATGCGTAAATGTTACCGTAGATCCGCTGGGTAAAAAATCAGACCATTCAGAAAAAGAACCATCGCCCCAGGAAAAACGGATGGCAATATCATCGTTGTCAGGATCGATCGTCCATGATGAAAAATCAAAAGGAACATTTATGGCACCGCTGTCAACGCCGGCGGGCATTTCTGGTGCGACCGGCGGATTGTTGCGGCTGCAGCAAACGTAAATTAAAATGACAGTTAGCGGAATTAAAACTATTGATTGAAGTCTTTTTTTCATTCATCCCTCTGGATACAGTTCTTCTTTGTTACAATATTAATTGATTTTTTTGGGAAGTCAACAGCTGCAGCAATGGTGTTAATTCTTCAAGCTTCAATTGGAAAGAATACATGAGGCGGAAAAGACAGCGCCTGATGCGCTAATTTTCTTTTGAATTGATCTTTTTGATTGTTTTCCTTACCGCGAAAAACATTATTATGCAGGATGTCATAAATCCCGCAGTAAAAATTATTATCATCCACAATGGAAGATAAGCTATCTTTGAGTAAAAAACTATCGCTATGACAATGCCTAAAAAGATAACAACAGGCGCCAATAGCATGCCGATAACTTCAAATTTAAAAAGATTCATGTCTTTATTTTATATTCTTTCCTCAGTCGTGTCAATGACCGCCGACAACGGTGTAACCTTCTGCCCGTAACCGGCGGGCCAATCCGGCTTCGGCGATCACTGCCTCGTCGTAGGTCAGCGGGTTAAGCCCTTCGTACAGCTCCGGCATCAGCCTTATGCCGTATTTTTTGGCGAACCGGCTGGCCTTGTGGCCGGTTAGATGATTTATCAGCCTTGCGCCGGGATCGAGCCCGGTCATCCCCACGTAAATGCAGGGCTTTTTCGGATCCCGGGCCGGGTTTAAAACTTTTACTTTTTTAATATTTTTGACCTTGTCATCCAGGAGGATGACGTAAACGTGGTAGTGGATCGCCCTGTTTTTTTTCATCATAACCAAAACCTTGACCTCAATAGTGAGCATAATAAAATTGCGGCGCCTGTCAATGCTATACCACACATTCCAAACCGTTTATGCATAAATAAACGACACGGATTGTGCGCAGGTCGCTTTTTGCGCAAGGGGTAGACAATGTCAAAAACTAACATACAATGTTTTATTATAACAACTTATGCGGTTAGCCGACCGGTTTAGTCCAGGAATAGTGTACTATATGCTTTCGACTATAGTCGAAACTTATTGACAAAAGTATCGATTTGGATCTTATGTGTATCGCAAATTTACCTGAAGCTGTGCTTGACTTTTGATACTACTTAGATACTATCTTTGTATGAAAGCATTAAGAAAGAGTGCAACGTCCAAACGAATACTGTCTTATTTACGGAGTGACCTGCTTTTTGTCCGCGCTCGCTTTGGAGTGCTTAAAATAGCGCTGTTTGGTTCTTATGCTGCCGGCAGACAGAAACGATCGAGCGATATCGATATTTTGGTTCAATTCAAAGCCAGCGCAAAAACATTCGACAATTACATGGACCTGAAATTCTATCTCGAGGATAAATTCAACAGCCCGGTCGACCTGGTAATAAAAGAGTCACTGCGCCGGGAATTAAAACCGAACATCCTTGCTCAAGCGCTCTATGTCTAAAAGAATAACGCATTTTTTCCTGAAGGATATAGTAGCCAGCGCGGAAAAGATCCAACAATACACGATATCCATGACATTCAAGGAATTCTTGCAGAATCAGCTGGTGATCGATGGCGTGGTTCGTAACCTTGAAATAATCGGCGAAGCGGCAAAGCACATTTCGACCGAGATCAGAAAGCAGTATCCCGATATCGAATAGCGGAAAATTTCCGGTTTGCGCGATATTCTAATCCACGAATATTTTGGCATTGACATGCAGGTCCTATGGGATATTGTAAAAAACAAAATTCCAAAGCTATCCAAAGATCTAAAGAAAACATCATCTAAAAAATAAAGGAACACACGGCGGACAGCCCGCAAGCAATATGAATTCTGGTAAGCGGTTGACACATATGATTTTTGGATTATAATAATGCGGGCAGCACGAAAGGAGCGCTGAATGAAAAGGAATTTTACTTTAGAATACTGGCACGACGATGAATGGTTCGTCGGCAGATTAAAGGAAGTTCCCGGCGTGTTCAGCCAAGGCAAGTCTCTGTACGAATTGGAACAAAACATCCGCGACGCATATAAAATGATGCAGGAGTCGGAAAAGCCGCCCCGACTGTCAGCCAAAACGCATAAAAGAGAACTGACCATAAACGTGTGAAACGGCACGAACTGCTCAAATATCTCGTAAAATCCGGATGTGTCCTTTACCGCCACGGGAAAAAGCATGATCTTTATCTAAATCCCCGAAATGGCAGAAGAGCGCCGATTCCAAGGCATGTTGAGATCAGCAACACCCTTTGTACGCTAATAAAGAAACAACTTGGCGTTTAGCCATCAACATATTATTCAAGGTTGTGATTTGCGTCGATAGACAGAACCAGATCAAGGCACTCTGATTGCGATTAGTAATATCCACGGCATGAGCCGCTATCACTGCGCTGGGGTATAACGGTGTCGTGGGTTCCAGGGCTTCCAACTCTCCTCCTCCTCTCCCTTGAAGGCAACGTGGAAAAAAATCTTTTACAATCACTGGTGTCCCTTTTGGGGAGAGGATAAAGGTGAGGGTGTAAATAAAACTTTTTGGATATAAGGGGGATGTGCCCCCTTAAAAGGATATAGCAACGGATTTCCGGCACGTCCTGAAGTTTTGTTGAGGGATAACGAAGCCGGACGGCGCATTAAGAAATCCGAAAATGCCGCAAACGCTGATCTGAGTGCGCTCGGCGCCGAGTTGCTGATTTCTTGCCATTTGAAGGAATACCGCTAAAATCCGTCAGTTCTTGCCCTTAAAAGGAGCAAGGATGGACCTTAAGGAATTGGCTAAACACTAATCCCCCTTTTTAACTTGATCTGCGTGAATTTATCTGTGCAAGATGTTATCCTCTTGAAATGTCAGAAATTATGCTTATAATTTCTATCAAGGAAATTGCTGTAGTAAAAATGGAAAAAACATGTTTACGATGAAACGCAGAATTCATAACCGCCACCTGTATAATGATGTTGGGGCTTATCGTAAAATACAGGGTATCGCGGGGGTAAGCCCCAGGGGTTCGACTCCCCTCATGTCCTGGTCGACAAAACAAGAAGAGAAAAGAGGAGACATATGCATAACTGCATAGCCGGAGATAGTGTTTGCAAAACAGGGGATACCGTAAACCCATTGGGTTTACTTAACTTGTTTTCCCGCTATTTTTGGTTTTTCTCCTCTTTTTCTCTTCTTGTTCTAACGAACAATGGAGGTAACTATGTGTTTTAGAAAAAAAATATCCCTAAGACCAAGTAACGTTGGTTATCTATACAAAAAGAATAAACAGGTTGAAAAAATGACACCCGGGATATACAAGCACTGGGATTGGTTAAATAATCTCGATTATGTTTGCATTCCAACCACGAGTCGATTATTATCCGTAGTTAATCAGGAAGTACTGACAAAAGACAACATTGCCTTTCGGTTTTCTTATGTAATTCAATATTCCATTGCAGATACGGATAAGTTTATAACGAAGTTCGATATCCTGGCAAGAAATTTTGATGCTTTTTCTTGTGCGGACAACGTCGTGCACGAATTATCCCAGGTACAGATAAGAAAAGAAATAGCCCAATTGAATGCGGAAGAAGTCAATGAAAAACGCAGCGAGCTCATGAATGCAGTGCCGGAAGATCTGTCAAAAGAACTGGACAAATACGGTATCGTCATCGAAATGGAATTATTGAAAGATATCACGTTCCCCAAGATGATTCAGGATCTTTTTGCCAAGCAACTGGAGGCGAAAATAAGATCAAAAGCCGATCTTGAAAATGCCCGCACTGCAGTCGCAACAGCCCGGGCGCTCAAAAATGCCTCGACCCTTATGGAAAATGATGCCAACATAAAATTCATTCAGTTCTTAGAGACGATTACCAAGATCGCGGCCAGCGGTAAACACACCTTTATGATCGGTGATTCGCTAATAAATCCCGGGAAAGATAAATAATATTCATAGAAACATATGGCGGACAGCTTGTAAGTGTTGCATTTTGCCACACTATCTTACGTGATTTCGGATGATTTTCAAAAAACACAGTTCACAAGTCACCATTTTGCTGCTTTAGTGTTGCATTT
Organism: bacterium; assembly: GCA_036382775.1. Classification (NCBI taxonomy): domain Bacteria; species bacterium. The sequence goes on from DASVHD010000035.1 coordinate 351,867, forward strand.
CACCCCCATTTTCATACGACATATCGCTACATTGACTAGCCCGGGAATATAAATATAATGAATTGCAAGAAGCGTCTATAGCTTTTATCCCGCGCTCTTTATGCGGGGTTTTTGTTTAATCCCGTTGTCGTTTTGCGGGACAATCGGATAGAGCAACGGATTTCTAATTATAAAAATGCCATTTCAACATCTTCCGATAAATCATCCCAAACCTCAAAGATGCAGTCCAGATCGTCATTTACGCCATTATGCCTATTAGTGGGAATTACGCCTAGTGGTGCGGATTTTGACTGATTCACCGCACAAATATAGCACAAAATTGGGGTCGGCTTAAAAACCGACCCCAATTAATCGATACGGATTCCATCATTGACAATAAAATAAATCGGCAGTATAATTAATGGAGGTGAGTGATATAAAGATGTTAAAAGGCGGAAAGATCATAGAAATAGAATAGGAGGAAATATCATTCGAAACGCAACTGGTTGGACCCTCATTTTTATTGGTCCTATTATCATTGTATCAGCCGTCTCTATTGCTATTATAAATCATCCTTCTTTAAACCTTGGTGTTATTTTTATTGTAGGTTTTATTTTATCATTAGCTGGTGGTCCAGTAATGGCTACTAATATTAACAGCATTAATACAAATTCCATACTATTAAAACAAGGATCCTTTTTTTCCAAGAAATATAATATAATTATTAATAATATTGAGGAAATTATCATTAGTTATGCTTTCACGCGAGGCTGGCCAATGATTCGCATGTCAATAAAATGGAAGAAACATTCGAGCCACATGAACAACAATATATCGCGATTTTATGTTTATTTTTGGCAAAATAAGCAAATCATAGGCAAAAGTTGGATCTTTGAGATTCTGAACCGTTTATCAGAGAAGTGTGATGTATATTTAGAGGGTTGGTGGTTCTTTTTTCAGAAGAAAAATAGAAGAAAATGGACTCCTGTTGATACATGGATACCTGAGGAAATGCGAGATGATGGAAAAAAAGAGCTCACCTAACATGCGATCGGATTGGAAAATAATCGTGGTCCCCCTTATGCTGATTCTTTTGTCCTGTGGTATCAATAAGAAAGATATTATAGCGACTCTTGATATGATTCCACTTTGTGATCATTTACAGTTTCCTTTTATTCATAAAGGGATGACTGAAGATGTTGTAATAAATCTTTACGGTAGGCCGCGGCTTGAATATTACTTTGATTCTACTGGAGCTTTGAAACTAAAGGATAATGTGACAGGTAAGGAAGGAGAAGTGCAAAAAGATCCTGCTACCAAAAAATATAAAATTCAGATTGAAAGTTATGATGAATCACCATATCCGATCAGTTACAAAATAATTGTTTATTGGGGTAGCTGGGACGCAATTGCTTATGTTTACATAGATCACAAGGGTAAAGTAGAAAGAACTTTTGTAGGTGGCAGCTAAAAGAATGCAATCGGATTGGAAAAGCAATAAAAAAGAATAAAACATGGATACTGGAGCCATTGTAGCACTTGTTTTCCTGGGTGTTATTGTTGTTATAGTCACAATACACTTTTCTCAATCATATATAAATGTTGAGATAGATGCTATCACCAGCGAATATTTAACATTTACATATGGCATTTTTAAACATCTACAGCAAAAAGTAATGGCATCAGATATTAAGGAGATTATTATCTTGTATGGCAGTTTCGGATATATTGATGTCATAATAAAAAGAAAGCCCATGCCAGATAGGCGTAAAAGAAAATCTATTAGATTTGGTCTTCGCTATTCTATTTTTAAAAACACCGATGCGATATTTCAAAATCCTTTCATAAAATGGTTTTTTCATGGAAGAAGTGGGGCATGGGAAATGCAGATCGCCTATGAATTATCAGCGGTAGGTGATATCTATCTCCGAGAATGGGGTCGTTTCTGGGAGAAACCCAAAAAGATGTCTCGTGAAAAATTAAAGGAATTAGCGGATAAATAACATGCGATCGGATTGTAGTAAACCAGTAGAAGCAAATCAAATTTCACATAAACTATTTCCAGGAGTTGTACAAGCTATGCGGATAATGTTTACATCATTTATCGTGTTTATTCCAACCACACTACTCATTGGTCTTATGTTTTCGCTCATTAATATTAGATCAATTAGTTATTTATCAACACATATATCGTCTGTAATTGCGGATTTAATAGTAATGTTTTATTTCTATAAACGATTCATTAGGCTGCCAATCACCGAAGCATTCTTTTTAAATCGGTTTACTACCAGAATTTTAATTCCTATACTCGTGACAACATTGGGCTTAAGCATTATTCTCTCTGATATCGACAATTTATTTCGACTTATACTTCCTATGCCAAAATTCATACAGGATTTTTTCTTACAATACTTTTACACGCGACAAAATATGATTATAAAAATTATCGCTTCGGTAATTTTTGCACCAATAACCGAGGAATTGATGTTTCGTGGTATGATCCTTCATGGTTTTCTTGGCCGATATCGCCAAATCAACGCTATTATCCTTTCAAGCCTGCTTTTTGCTGTATTGCACGTGCTCCCCTGGCAGATGATTGGTGCGTTTGTTTTCGGTTGTTTTTCTGGTTGGATCCTAACAAAAACTCACTCCCTTTATCCATGCATTATCGCTCACGCATTTGCTAACTTAATTCCACGAATTGTCATTTTAAGCAAAATTGAGATACCTGGATTCTCATCTACGTACGCCATTCCGCAGAATGTTTTTCAACCACTATGGTTTGATATATGTGGAATTCTATTGGTCATTTTAGGAATCATGATTCTCCGTCGGATTCTTAGTAATAAAGATATATGAAATGTAAATTATGTGAAAATGACATGCAGTTATGTAAAAGCCACATAATACCGGAACTCTTTTATAAAAAATTATATGATTCTAAACATCGTGCTGTAGGAATCCATTCTGAGGGGTATATTGAGATTATTCAAAAAGGAATACGAGAGCGTCTTTTATGTAAAAAATGTGAAGGGTATATATCAAAAAAAATTGAAACTCCATTTGAAAAACAATGGAAGACAGTATTGCCGAAGTCCTATTCATATGATATATTAGAGCTATCCGGGTTGAATTATACTGTCACTAAATTGATGGTTTTAACGAATTTATGGCGTGCTCATTGTTCAAAATTGGAAATATATGAATCCGTTAAACTTGGACCATATGCTGAAAAAATCAAAAAAATGATTACTGAATTAAATCCGGGTGATGAATCCAAATTTCCTATGTGGGGACAGTTGGTTGTAGACAAAGATAATAAAGTACATGCAGATATAATTACTCCTTATACACAATCAAAATTACATGGAAACCATATGTACTATGCTATCGCACTGCTCCCCTCTATTCTGGACATAAAGGGACTTGATATATGTTAGTCATTTTAACCTGCAAAGCAAGATTCACCTTGTGCATCTCATAGATTTCATGAGGGGTCCGATAGCCCAAGCTTTGATGGACCCGTTCGT
>DASVHD010000036.1 GCA_036382775.1 bacterium
GCTGCAGGGAGCGCTGGGGACCGCATTGCTCGCCATGGTCACGGGGCTGACGCTTAAGAAAAACGACGACGCGGACCTGAAGGGCTTCCATGGATCGTTGAAAATGGCGGTCAGCGATTTCCATCGTTTGATCGAAAAAGACAAGAAAAGCTTTGACGAAGTAATGAGATCCTACCGACTGCCCAAGGACACCCAGGAAGAAAAGGAACGCCGCCGGGGTGCGATCCAGGAAAACCTGAAGGGCGCAGCGCGGGTACCGTTCGAAGTATGCAACCGGGTTGTGGCAATGTACCCCCATGCCAAAGTACTGATGTCAAAGGGATTACCCAGCGCCCTTTCCGACATCGGGGTCGCTGCCAGCGTTCTGCACAGCGGTTTCCAGGGCGCCCGCCTGAACGTGTTGATAAATTGCGCTTCGATCACGGACGAAGCGTTCAATAAAACGATGAAACAGGACCTCCAGGATTTAACGGCGCAGGAGACCGGTCAATACTGTGAAATTGAAGCGATTATTAATCAAAAGTTTCAATAAACGCTGAATATCGCTACCATCTTCCCGTTATCACCGCAATCATTTGCCTTGACAAATGAAAAATTTCCAATATAATATATGATAATATTAAGGACGGTTTAATGGAATCAGAAATATTAAAGAAAGCCAAGGAATACATGCATGAGGGAAGGCTTGAGAAAGTTCAGATCATCCTTCGCCGCGCCCTTGATGAAAGTCCCAATAACGCGAAGGTTCTTGAAATGGGCGGTGACCTGGCGCTAAAGCTGGGTCGGGAAGATGAAGCCGTACAGCGTTATGAACATGCCAGCGATAACTACACGCATAACAACCAGTATGCAGAGGCGATCGTCTGCCTGGAAAAGATACTGAAGATCGAGCATGCCAACGAACCGGTTTTTTCAAAGCTCGCCGACCTGTACCGCTTCTATGGTCTACCCAACGAAGCGATCAAAAAAGTCCTGGACCTGTGCATCTGGTCCATTGAGCACAAAGATGACGCCACTTTTATATCCTGCTTGAGAAAGGTAGTGGAGACTCAGCCGAAAAACCTGAACCTACGCCTATCGTTCGCAAAACTGCTGATCGCTATCAATCGCGCTCAGGAAGCGCAGGATGAATTGAAAAGACTTAAGGTATGGTCCGAGGAAAGCGGCAACGACGCGATCTTAAGCGAGATCAAGAAACTGTTGCCGCAACATGACGGCGGCGAGGAACTGGATCCGAAAAGCCGCATCGAGCTCGGTAACCTGCTTTATGAGATCGGCTCCAAAGATGAAGCGATCGTCGAATTCAACAAGGCCGCCAGCGATCTCGTCGCTGAGAACCGCCCGGACGAAGCGATCGCGATCCTCAACCGCATCATCGAGATCGACCCGGGTAATGCCGAAGCCATCAAGAAAATTAAGGAATTGAGATCGAAGGAAGGCGCGCATGCCCAACCGGAACCGGCAACGGCCGAAGCGCAGCCGGTCCAGGAAGATGCGAATCCGATCATCACGCCGGTGATCGTCCCGGAATATATAGACAATCTCGAATCGAACAAGCCAAGCGTACAAGAACCGCACGAAGCCATCCCCATAAAGAATGACCTGGATATCCTCCAGGACCTCAGCAGGGAAGTCGCCGGTTTCAGCATATCAGGTGCACTGCCGACAGAAGAGCCGGCCGCACCGTCCCCCGAAGAATCACCCATAACCCAGCCCTCGACCACGGAGGACGTGCCCACGCTGGAAGGACAGATCGCGGACATCGAATTCCTGTTGAAGGAAGCAGAAGCTCCGCCCATGCCCAGTTTTGAGCTGGCCCAGCAGTTCGACGAATTCAGGAACAATATTATATGGGAAAACGAAGATATCCGGAAAAAAACCGACCTGGCGAAAATCGCGTTCGCCGCCGATCTGTACGAGGCGGCCCTTGGATACGTCAAAGATGACAAGGATGTCAAGGACGTCTGGCCGACATCCCTCGAGATCATCGGCAGTTCGCTCGTGAAACTGGGCAGGTATAGCGACGCGATCAAGACCATCGGACCGATGATCCTGCTCGAAGATATTCCGGAAAAACAGAAAGTTGAATTAAGGTACATTCTGGCATCGGCATATGAAGGCCTGGGCGATTTTGAGAACGCCCTGCGGGAGATCGAGCATATCCTGGCTATCAATCCCAATTACCGGGACGTCAGGGAGATCTATCAGCTCCTTGGCGGTCGCATGAAATTCGAAGAACCCGTGCCGGTAGAAACACCACCGGCTGCAGCGCTGGTCCCGAAACAACCAGCGGCGACCATGGAAGTTCCGGCTCAACCGTTCGAGGAAAGACCGGTGATGCCGCAGGAACTGCCCGAGATCACTGTCCAGACTGCACCGAGCGCCTATCCGCTGATCACCGAGGACCAGATCCCTGTTGAGCATGCGCCCGCCATGCAGATCCCTGGAGCCGCGCCGACCGCACTGCCGACCGGCGAAATACCGGAAAAGAAAATACCCGAGGACATCAGTGAAGGCCTGCCGAAGGGCGACAATATCACATTTCTATGAGTCAATGCGGGAAAACAAAACGAGGAGGTTAATTGGATTACCAAGAATTCTATCAACTGAAGTTTGAACCGTTCGCCAATCATCCTGATCCGAAGTTCTATTTTAACTCCCCGCAGCACGCTCTGGCCAAGGAATACCTTCTGCACGCGGCCCGCGGTTCGCGCGGATTGGCGGTCCTGTTGGGCGATATCGGAACCGGCAAAACAACCCTGGCAAGGAAACTCCTCAACGAACTTCATTCCCTCGGCCATTACCAAAGCGGTTTGATCGTGCTGACCCATTCGGAATTCCCGCCGGGCTGGCTTTTCACCAAGATCGCCAATCTCATCGGGCTGCGCGATCTCGGCAATTCGACGACCGAGATTATTTCCCGCATTTCAAACCGGCTTAATGAGATTTATTACCGCGGCGAAAAAACCGTGGTCATTATCGACGAAGCGAACAAGATCAAGAGCGTGGAGATCCTTGAAGAAATACGCGGTCTCCTGAATCTGGAGATCGCCGATACCCGCTTGATCTCGTTCATCATGAGCGGACTGCCCGACCTTGAATCTTTTCTGGCGATGAACCGCGCCCTGTACCAGCGCGTCGCCGTGAAGGTCAAGCTGAAACAGATGGGCAGCGACACAATCCGCGCTTATATCAACCACCGGTTCATGATCGCCGGCGCCCAGAAACAGATCCTGACGCCAATGGCCTTGGAGTTAGTCTGCCGGTATTCAGACGGACGGCCCAGGCTGGTCAACATTATCTGCGACAACGCGCTCCTTGAAGGATACGTGCAAAGGAAGCCGGTGGTCGATGAAACTATCATTGAAAGGGTCATTAGCAATCTTGGTCTGAGATTTGAATAATGGCTGAATTAGGTAACATAAAGCGCAAGGTCGCAGAGCTCGAAGCCAAGGGCGATACCGAAAAAGCGATCGGCGAGCTGGAAAAAGCGATCCAGGAGTTCCCCAAAGAAGGTTCCCTGTTCAACAAGCTCGGCGACCTTTATATCAAGGCCAACCGCCAGCAGAACGCCCTGGAGATCTATGAAAAAGGCGCGAACGTCTTCAAGGAAGAAACTTACTATCCCAACGCTATCGCGCTCTGCAAAAAGATCCTGCGTCTGGACAAAGACCGGGCCGAGGTTTATCAACTCCTGGGTGAACTGCACAAGGAACTCGGGCAAAAGGTCGAAGCCGCCAACTACCTGCTGGAATTCGCCGAGAGAAAAATGCAGGCCCACGAGCTCGAAACCGCCCTCAGCACCTACAATACCGTAAAGGATCTGGTCCCGAATAACGCGAAGATCCTCCAGACGATATCGGCGATATATGCCCAGCTGGGCAAAAAGGATCAAAAGGACAAACTGCTGCAAGAAGCGCATGAGATCGAGAACAAACAGCGCGAGCTCAAAGAAACCTTTGCTGCAAAAAGCGCCGAGACTACGGTCACGGTCGATGTAACGCAGTCAGAACCACCCGCCATTGAACTGCCACCGGACGGAGTGGCAGTGAATACACCCGAGGTTGTTCCTGAAGCGCCAGCTGAAAAACCGACCGTCACCCTCGATGAATTCGTTTCGCCCGAGATCGCCGAACTCCTTAAAACCGAGACCGAAGAGCCGGTTACTACGCCGACAATCGAGCTGCCTGAAACCGTTACTCCGCCGGTGACACCCGAGATCGTCACACCGGCCGAGTTGATCGAAGAACCTGTAACAAAAGTAAAAAAGCAGGCACCCGCTGCCGGACCGGCCATAATGCCCGAGATCTCCGAGATCGACAGAACGGTGGAACTCGCCGAGCTATATCTGAACCTGGGCTCGGAAGAGGAAGCGATCGACTGTTTCCGCAACGCCGCCGATGATGCATTCCGCGATAACCTGTTCGACAAGGCGCTGGAGCTGAACCAGCGTGTGGCCGGGCTCAGGCCCCTTGATCTTAAGTCCCGGCAGTATATGATCGAGATCGCCAAGAAGCAGGAAAACAAGGAGCTCCAGATCAACTCGCTCCTGGAACTGGCCGAGGCCTTGAACCGACGCGAAGCAAAAACTGAAGCCCAGGCGATCTTCAAGAAGATCCTGGAGATCGATCCCAATAACGCCACGGCTCACAGCCTGATCGTCGAGGTCGAACAGCCGCGCGATTTTATCGACCTAGGAGAGGTCCTGAGGACCGAGTTGGAAGGTGAAAAGCATATGGAAGGCATCCAGAGCATCAACGAGCTGATCTCGCAGTTCAAAAAGGAAGTGTTCGAATCCATCGGCGAAGGTGATTACCGGTCACATTATGATCTGGGCGTCGCGTACAAAGGCATGAGTCTGTATCAGGAAGCGATCGAGGAATTCGAGATCGCCTCGAAGGATCCCAGTCTCAGGCTCAAAACCTGCGAAATGGTCGGATCCTGCCTGCTCGACAAAGGGAAATTTGACGATGCGATCCGGGTCCTGTCTGACGGCCTGAAGATCGCCAATCATCCGGCCAAGGAATATTTCGGGATCCATTTCCTCATGGGCAGCGGCTATGAATCGCTGAACAATCTGAACATGGCCTTGAAATCATACTGGAACGCCTATAACATCGACAAAACCGTGCCCGATCTCGCCAAGAAGATAAATAATCTCAAAGATAAAGTAACAGCCGAATTAAAGAAGAAAGGAGCCAAGACCGAACGCCAGGCTCAGCCGGCGGCTCCAACCCCCAAAGTAGAGGCTAAGAAAGCACCGGAACCCGAAAAGGCGGCGCCGAAGAAATCGAAAGTGACATACCTGTGACGGTAAATCCGAAATCCGAAATCCGAAATCCGAAATCAACATTTTCTGACATATTTCCAAAATTAGTATTTCCTTATATCCTTTGTTTAGAATTTAGATATTCGTGCTTAGTATTTGCCGAACGAAGCGAGGTTTGATGGGGTACGAGACATTTTATAAACTGAAAGAGCATCCATTCAGTTTCACGACAGACGAAAAATTCTATTATGATTCACCGCAGCATTCGAAAGCCCTGGTCAAGCTGACCCATGCCGTGGAGACCGAAAAAGGACTGGCTCTGCTCATCGGCGACATTGGTACTGGCAAAACGACGCTTTCCCGCCGGCTCCTTGACCAGCTGATCAACAACGGGATCGAAGCTACGCTGCTTGTCATCATTCACTCCGAGATAACCTCGCTGTGGTTTTTGAAAAAAATCGCGCTCATGCTCGAAACCCCGACCGATTCCGAAAACAAGATCGACATCATAACCAATGTTTATCACCGGCTGCTCGACCTCACCAGCAAGAATAAAAAAGTTGTGATCCTCATCGACGAAGCGAACATGCTGCAGCGGAAGGACCTTATGGAGGAAATCAGGGGACTGCTGAACCTGGAATCGGACCGCGGTAAACTCCTGAATTTCATTTTATTCGGACTGCCCGAAATGGAAGACTATCTTAAACTCGATCCTCCTTTGTATCAGCGGATTGCCGTACGCTGCGTGCTCGAAGCCCTCGACCAGGAGACCACCCAGAACTACATCGTCCACCGCTTGCGAGTTGCCGGCTGTCCGCGACCGCTGTTCACCGGCGGTGCGATCAAGACTCTCTTCGCATATTCAAAAGGCGTTCCGCGGACCATCAATGCCATCTGCGATAACGGGCTGCTTGAAGGTTTTCTCCTCAAGAAGGAAATGATCGACGAGAAAATTCTCACCGATGTATGCCGTGACCTCGGACTAACCTTATAAAGGTATCCGCGCCCCATTGGATAACATCCAGGCTGATCTGCACATCCATTCCACGTTCTCGGACGGACTGCTCTCACCCCAGAAGATCGTGGCGCGCGCAGTGAGCGCTGGTCTTAAGACGATCGCGATCACCGACCACGATTCATCAGAGGGCATCAATGCCGCACTGGAAGCCGCGGATGGTGCGATCGAGATCATCCCGGCTGTGGAAATGAGCGCAAATATCAGGGATATCGATATCCACATACTGGGATACTATATCGATCACAACGATGATGAACTTGCCGCATATCTCAATGAGTTCAAGACCTACCGGCTCGCGCGCGTGAAAAAGATCCTAAAAAAACTCTCGTCGGACGGGATCAAGGTCGACGTGGAGCAGGTCAAGCTGATCGGCAATAACGGTTCGCTGGGACGACCGCACATTGCCGAGGCGCTCCGTCAGAACGGCTATGTCCAAACGATCAATGAAGCTTTTTTCCGGTTCCTTGGTTATCACTCCCGGTACTATGAACCGAAGAAGGATGCCCGGCCGCGTGATGTCATAAAAAAAATCGCGCAGTGCGGCGGGATCGCTGTAGCGGCCCACCCGGGAGCCCTGGGAAGCTCCGAGATCCTGTATCAACTGATCATGGACGGCATTGTGGGGATCGAGGTATGGCATCCGGAACACTCGAAACAGGCAGAAGCTGAATACTACGAGACGGCCATGAAGAACGGGCTATTGATGACCGGCGGGTCCGATTTCCACGGATTTCCGCGCAGCCCCATTGATATCGGTTCGCGGGGCTGCAGTAACGAGGACGTCGTGCGGCTCAAGGAATACAAAAAAAGTCAGGAGGCACAATGAACAAAGAAGAGATCCAGGCGATCATCCCCCATCGACCGCCATTCCTGCTGGTCGAACAGATCAACTCGATCAGCGAGAAAACGATCACTGGTGTGCGCAAGATCCGCGCGGACGAATATTTTTTTGCCGGTCATTTTCCATCGGAACCCATCATGCCCGGGGTCCTGATCGTCGAAGCGATCGCCCAAACTGGCGCGGTCCTGCTGCTGCGCAAACATCGCGGCGCGATCCCATTGTTCATGGGTATCGATCGCGCGCGATTCCGGAAGATCGTCCGCCCCGGGGACACGCTGATCATGGAGGCGGAGATGGTGCAGGAACGGGGAACGATCGTGAAGATCGAGGGCGTGGCCAAAGTCAACGGTGAAGTTGTGTGCGAAGCAACGATCCTGGCGGGTATAAAAAAATAAACAGTGAAGGCAAAAATTCATCCAACGGTCGTGATCGGAAGCCACGCGGTTATCGAGGACAACGTCCGGATCGGCGCCGGTACTGTCATCGGCGATTTTGTCGTGGTGAAAAAAGGCACGACGATCGGCAAGCACAACCGTATCCACACCGGAGCGTGCCTTGGCACCGACCCCCAGGATTACCACTTCAGGGGCGAGACATCATACTGCTCGATCGGTGATGACAACATCATCCGCGAGTACGCTACCATTTCGCGGGCCACGGGGCGCGGGCGGAAGACCGTTATCGGCGACCGCAATTTCATCATGACCTACGTCCACATTGCGCACAACGCGTTGATCGGAAACGACACGGTCATCGCGAGCGGGACCCAGATCGGCGGTCATGTTAAGATCGGTGATCGTGCCACGCTGGGCGGTCTGGTCGGTGTCCATCAGAAATGCCGGATCGGCGCCTACGCCATGGTCGGCGCCAAATCGTATATCAACAAGGACGTGCCCCCGTATTTCCTCGCGCGGGGCAACCGCGCAAAAGTATACGGCGTAAACACCAAGGGTTTACGCCGTCACCACTTATCCTGGAAAGTTATTGAAGAGATAAAATGCATCTTCCGCCATCTTTACTGCACATCTGAGAACCTGAGACGGTCACTGGCGCTGATCGGGCAAGAACACCGCTCAGTGTACGCCGCCGAGATCGTCAGGTTCGTCCGCTCTTCGCGCCGCGGCATTGCCGCCCGCGCGTGACGGGCAGTTCTACCTCAGTTTCTTCTTATGGCGGTCGCGTTTTCTCCGCTTTTTAAATTTGTGTCTTTTTATTTTCTTTAATTTCCGTTTTCGTCCGCAGGGCATGTTATCATCCTCCCTTCACTCATTTTTCCCTAAACCGTGCCTCGTGATCGCACGCATGAGTAATTAAATTATAACAAGTTTTTTTTAATTGTCAACAATCAGTCTCGGTAGCCGCTTTTAAAAGACAAGAAAAGTAGGATGTCAATAAGCCTCGTCCAGCTCCGAAAGCCGCGCCGACAGCTGGTCCTTGATGGACAACGACTGTGCGATCAGCGCCCCGCGCAGGTAGGATTCCCGCGCGCCGTTCTTGTCGCCCAGTGCCCGCGCGGCATCGCCGGCGCTCAACAGCGCCTTCGCGGCGCCGTCCCGATCTTGCTGGTAGTGGTCGCCGGCCGCGACATAACTGTCCCGCGCTTTCTGAAAATCATGGATCTCCATATAGATATCACCGATCTCGACATACACTTCGGGTTTGACGCTGGTCGTTTCAGCAAGCGCCGCCAGGATCTCCACGGCCGCGTCATATTTCCCGCGCTGCCGCAGGGATCTCGATTTCAGCAGGTACGCGTCGACCAGAAAGACCGAGTTTGGGAAATCAGCGATGAGCCGATCAGCCATGGTTTCGGTCTCGCTGTACTGACCCAGGGCATCATACAACCGGGCGATCTCGAACATCGCCATTTCCCGGCTCTCATCGTCGCTCAACAAAAGGTTGTAGTAATACAATGCGGAATCATATTCCGTGGCCTTGGCATATATTGACGCAAGTTCGCCGACCGCGAATGTATGGTAATCGCGATTGTCCTGACGGTTCACGATCTCGCCGTAAGACCGCTTTTCCTCATTTATATTCCCAATATTCCTGGCGACCCGCGCCCGTTCGACCAGGGCTTCGCAGATTAATGCCGGCTCGGTTTCCGCGGCGAACAGTTTATCAAGCTCAACCATGCTTTGATAGTATTCGCCGTCCTTGTTCAGCATTTTCGCGATGCGAAGACGCACCGTGCCTACTATCCCCCCCGCGTAAACCGAATCGGTATTAACTTCAATGAACCGGTGCAGCGCAGCTGTCATTGAAGAAAATTTTTCAAGATAAAACATCGTTTCGTAAATTCTCAAGGCGGTCTCCCCGCGCATTTTGACCGAGGGCTGATAATCCCGCACCTTCCGGTAGGACACCAGCGCCTGTTTATATTCAGCCTGGCTGTAATAAGCATCGGCGATCGTTTTCATCGCGCTGGCCGCGTACTGCGACGCGGGATACAGGTTAACGAGGTCCTGGTAGAATTCCACGGCCGGCTGATATTCCTTCCGTTTATAATTTATCGTTCCCAGAATATACAACCCGCGGTCGGCGTGTTTTGAACCGGGGAAAAATTCCCGGTGCCGCAGCAATTTTTCCTCGGCACCGCCCCACTGGCCCCTGAAATAATCGGTTCGCCCCTGATAGAAGAGGTAATCATCGACCGTGTCCGGGAGCTCACGGAAATACAGACCGGCCGAATCGTACTTGCCCTCATTGCTCAGACAAAGCCCGACCATGAACGCGGCGCCGGCGTCATGTGTGCCGGCATAGTACCGCTTAAAGAATCCTGCGGCGCGACCATAGTCTTTCTGCGCATAGCTGACCCGGCCAAGACCGGACAAAGCCGCCAAGACCAATTGCTCTTCACGGACGTACTGGACAACCGTGTCGCAATAACGGCGGGCCGAGTCAAGCTCACCCAGCCCTTCGTAAACCCTGGCCAGACCGAGCTCACGGTAACCGAAGAAGTCGCTTACCCCCGCATAGATATCGCGCGCGCCCGCGTAATCACCTTCCGCGATCTTCTGTCTTGCCAAAACCAGTTTATCATACCCATCAAAGAACCAGATCGGGTCAAACGGTTCGCTTAAAGGGACACGTCCTGAAAAATGAGAGCGCGCCTTATCCAGACGCTGCTCTTTGATGAACAGCAAGCCGAGGTAGTAGTCAACGTACTGGAACCGTTCGGAAAGATGCATTCCAGCCGCTGCCATCCGGGCCAACTCGAGGAAATAACGGGCGCGCTCGTATTCGCCAAGCCGATAACAGGCGATACCGAGGAGGTAATTATCTTCCGTGGTTCGGTATGGCCGTTTTTCCAGCAGCCCTGTTACTTCACCGGATCGGTTTTCGAGCAACCCGTATAGCGCCAGTTCATGGTCGGTCTGCCAGGTTGGTTCGATCTTCGCTTCCAGCTGGACATAGCGCAGCCGATCGGAATAGTCGCTTATCTTGGTCCGGAACGGGTTTGGTTCGAGAAAAAAAAGCAGGAAAAAAATGCTACTCAAGGGGCACCCGGGACGTGAAAACGCGCACAAAATCCCGCTGCTGTAGCGCGTATACGAACTGGATCTGATAACCCGCGTACAAAGGGTCGTCCGCGATCCGCGCAAAGTAGCGCACGATCAGGCACTGCGATACGCTGTCAATGCTGGTAAACTTGTATTGAAAACGAAGCTCTTGAGTGACCGCGAAGTACCTGCCGGTTATCCGGGGCATTAAGTCGGTGTTCTTTTCGATCTGAGCGCGGCATTGGCGCACGATCGCCTCGTACGCGCCCGGGTGCTGCAGGTAACGTGGAAAACCGTGGTATGTGCCTGCTTCGACCAGCGTGTAGTCGCCGGTCCTGAGATCCTTCCAGAATCTGACCGGATGACAGGCCACCGCGAGCGCGACCGCCGTCATAAACAAAAAAACTGGGGTCAAATCTTTACATTTTATATTTGGTTTTAACATGTGAAAAACCCTGTACACGGTGTTTCGTGTGTAGTCATATAAAATGTAAAGATTTGACCCCATAAGTTCATTCGGCCCGGGGATGAGCTTTCTTATATACTTCTTTGAGCCGTTTTGTCGTCACGTGGGTATAGATCTGGACGGTCGACAATGATGCGTGGCCCAGCAGTTCCTGAACCGCCCTCAGGTCGGCGCCGTTCTCCAACAGGTGTGTGGCAAATGTGTGCCGGAGAATATGCGGATGGGTCCCCGAGACCTGAGCTACTCTCATGAGATGTTTATGGACGATCCGCTGGAGAGATCTTGTGGTCAAGCGCCCGCCGCGTTTGTTCTGGAACAAGGCCGCGCTGGCCGCGTTACGTTCTCTCAAATATGCCAGGATGGCGGTCTTCGCGGCCTGGCCCAGCGGCACGATCCTTTCTTTGTTCCCCTTGCCGCGTACCTTGATTTCATCGCGGTTGAAGTCGACATTACCGGTGTCCAGTCCGACCAGTTCGCTCGCGCGCAGACCGCAAGAATAGAGGACTTCCATGATCGCCCGGTCCCTTTTATTTTCAATCATCAGACCCTGCTCGATCTGCGGCAAGGTCAGAAATCCCGGAAGATGTTTCTTCGTTTTCGGCGTTCTTATGGTTTCCGCGGGATTGCGATCTGCCCGACCCAGGCGACGCAGTACTTTAAAGAAGGATTTCAGCGCGGAAAGTTTCCTGGCCACGCTCCGTGCATCCAGACCGTACTTCATCAGGAATGAAATATAGGCCAGGATCGCCGCGCTGTCCACGATGGCGGCGGCGCGGTCTGAAAGAAAATCAAAAAATTGCTCAAGGTCTTTGCGGTAACTGCGTAATGTGTGCGGAGAAAAATTCTTCTCCTTTTGCAGGTATTCAATGAACACCGGCACGTTCCGGGCAAACTCTTCTCGATCCATGGCTATTGATATTGTAATTTATTTCACGCGTATGTCAATGAACAAATTCTCTGATCCGCAGTGATCGCGTTATTGACTCTGCAGTGGCGTTGTATATAATAACCAACATAATCCTAAGGAGGTAAACATGCCAGTTGCGGCATATATGCTGATCAATACGAATACCGGCGCGGAATCGGCGGTTGTCAAAGGGCTCAAGAAGATCAAAGGTATAAAATACGCCCATGTCGTCACCGGTCTTCACGACGTGATATGCTATGCCCAGGGTAAAGACCTGAATGAACTAAAAGGGATCATTATCAAAAAGATCCGTGGAGTCAAAGGGATACAGCGCACCGTGACATGCATGGCATTTGACGCCGGCAAGTAAAACAAGATTATACCAAGGAGAACAATGAAAAAAAGCAAAACGATCCTGCTCATCTTTGTCGTATTGTTCATGTTCTGCGGACAGAAACCAGAAGCGACCAAGACCGAAATGGGTAATGTCGCAACTAAAGAGGTCGCCATGCAGGTCCTGACCGAAGGAGAATTAACACGGTTCATAAAGGCGTTCCCGGTCTTCAAGACCGAAGCGCAGAAAAAGAACATCGAATGGGAAGGACTCGATCCGCAGGGCAATGTCCTGGCCCAAACCGACGCTTTTATCAAAGCCCATAAGGACCTGGCCGAGATCGACGCAAAAATGCGGGCCGCGGGTATGGCACTGGAAGAATTCTGGCCAGCGCTGGCGAAGACGAGCATGGCGTTTGCCGCGGTCATGATAGATTCAGCCATGGGCGAAGCGAGACAGGAACTGGAAAAAAGCAAAAAAGAGATCGCTGAAATGGAAGCCAAGCTCAACGACCCCAAGATCTCAGCTACCGAGAAATCAATGATCAAAATGGCGTTGGAAGCGAGCAAGGGGCTGATGGAAGGCATCGGCTCGATGGCAGCGATCTATGACAGCATACCGGCGGCAAGCAAGGATGCAGTCAAGAAACACATGGCCGAGCTCAAGGTTCTGTTCGAAGCCGCGGACTAAGTAACCGCTTCGAGGATATTTTGAAAAAGGGCACGCGCGAGCGTGCCCTTTACTGTATTTTTTTCTGTAGCTTCAGCCGGCTCTCGCTAACTGAAAATAACAAAAAACGTATACCAGGAACTCCACTTGCCCGGGTATTGCCAGTAACGGCTGTTAGCGCGGACATGCCAGGTGTAAGTCCCCGAATTTACCAGCCCAAGGATGTAAGATGTCTGGACAGTTGTGATATTTTCAACGGTATCCACACCATGGTAAACTTCCAACTCATAAAACTCCTCATCCTGAACCGTATCCCAGCGGAGGGTCAGATCAGCAGACAGTGAATCAAGATAGAAAACAACGCCATTCGGAGGATACACCAGTACTGGTCCATCGGGCTGGGCGCGTGCCTCGAAATTACGCAGCGGCGAATATTCAGTGTATCCGCCCTGCCACGATGAGCTTCCCGCGCAAACACGCCACTGATAGTGACCCAACATATCAGTGATCAATATACAGAAGCGCAGCGCAGTGCTATCGAGATTAAAATACTGCGGATCATCAGTTTCGCCCGTTATCTCCACTACGTAGATTTCCGCTCCAGCAACACTATCCCAGTCGATCGTGATATAGTAGTTGCTGCCCATATGCATAGTCACAAAGCGGTCCGGCGGATGCCGCGTAATGGGCGCACCGGGCGGAGGAAGAAGCGTATCATCGGGTGGCTCAAAGTCATAAGGATCCCGACACCCGGGTTGGATGACCATCCACACGCAGGATACAACAACCAGCATAAACCATATTTTTTTCATGACAAATTCCTTTTGCCCTCTATCAGTATTGTACCGCACTTTTTATGATTGTCAAGGGTTGGCAAGGAACACCAGCAACACGCTGGCAGCCAGGGCGTTCCGGATGAGCCGGCTGAATTCCCGGTCCTTCTCTTTAATGTATGACCAACCCAGACCGAGCAGGATCATCACGGCAGTCAACGCCAGTGCCGCGATGACGCTTTGAAGCGTATTGAGGTGCGTTCCCAAGTAATTAACGAATCCCTTGTTGATCGCGGAACCGTAGACGACCATGATATGGATGTAATAGATAACCAGGGACTCCTGGCCCAGGGTTGTGAAGAATTCCACCACCGGGTGTACGTTTTTCTCGAAAAGTAAAAAGACGCTGCATAATATGAGCAGAATGCCGGTCCGGAACATGAATAACTTAATATGCGGGGCCGCGTTCGTGAACGAAGCCGCGAATAGCGCGGCGCCGATAAAACAAAAACAACCAAGGATGAGGAACGGCCTGGCTTTTTCCCCAAGCCACAAAAATAAGTAACCAAGGAAAACGCCGGCAAACAGGTACGCGGCAAAGGGGAAAAGAGGAAATGGCGAACCCCGGGCTGACGATACCAGCTGAACCAGGGGTAGCGGCAATGACCTCAATGCCTGTGCCACGGGCGTAAAGGCTAGTATTGCGGCGGCCGCGGCCAGTGACAGAAGCGCTCTCAGCCGGGTGCTTTTGACCAGCATGAATATCAGCTGCATGCCGATCACGGTGTAGCCGATGGTCTGCAGTATGTCACATTGCAGGAACCGCTGCCATTCGTCACCGGTAAGACCCACAATGATCCTGAAAGCTGAAAAGTACGGAACGTGCAGAAAATACCCGATCAGCAGGATGGGCAGAATCCTGAACACCCTCTGCTTGAGCAGATCAGCTATCGGCAGGTCCTTTTTGCGCCACGATGAAAACGCCATGCCGAACCCCGCGGCCAATAGGAACGCCGGCGCGGTCAGGCCCCTGAGCATATGAAGGAACTGGTATAGACCGGTTAACTTGTCCGCCGGGTTCAGTACCGCGTCCAGGGTGTGACCCTGGATCATCATGAGCACGGCGTACGCCTTGAGGAGATCGATGAAATGAAATCGTTTTTTCTGGTCCGGCATAGTATATAATATCCGGCTGTGTCGAAAATGCAAGGTTTGAGCCTCCTGCCCGTTCTGACCTTCTTGACCTTTTGGTGTTTTGTGCTATACTTCGACGTGAAAAAGGTGCCAAAAAACGCCATTTTTCTCTTCACTAGCGACGCCCTGAGCCATGTTCTCGGTTTCGTCGCCACCATTTATATAGCGCGTCTTATCGGGGTCGAGGGCTTCGGTATGGTCAGTTTCAGTCTGGCTTTTCTGAACTATGCCCTCTTGTTCGGGAACCCTGGTTTGACCACCCTGGGCACGCGGGAGATCGCCAGGAATAAACAAAACAAGTCCATTATCGAGAATATAACCAGCACGCGGATCGTCCTCACGGTGGTCATCTTTATCCTGATGGCGCTCGGTGTTCTCGTGATCCCGGGCAATGCGACCGTAAAAAGCCTGGTGCTGGTTTACTCGCTGACCTTGTTCCCGTTCGCCCTGTACCTTGAATTCGTATTCCAGGGCCGTGAAGAAATGGAGTTCGTGGGCATCGCCCGGTTCATACAGTACGCTTCGTACCTTGTATTGCTATTCCTCCTGCTGAAGCCGTCCGGTACCATCCTCACGATACCGCTCTGTTTTTTCCTCAGCTACGTGGCGGCGGCGGCATTCTTCACGTATGCTTTCATCCGTAAATACCGAGCCGCGAGGTTTTCATTCAGCATGGAAAACGCCCGTTCACTGGTGATCGCGGCAGTCCCGGTGGGCCTGGCGACCATCCTATACCAGGTCGCGCTCAACCTGCCGCCAGTCATGCTGGGTTTCAATGCCGGTCAGCGTGAGGTCGGGTATTTCGCGTCCGCCTACAAGATAATCGTCATGTTGCTGATCATCGAGCGGGTATTTTACTACGTTTTCTTCCCCATCGCGTCCCGGCAATACCAGCAGGCAAAGGATAAACTAAATGACACGTTCACCGCATTCATAAAATTCCTGTCAGCGTTGACGATCCCGCTGACCGCCGGCGGTATCGCGCTGGCACCCAGGATAATCGGCCTTGTCTATGGCGCTGATTTTACCGACACCACACCGGCTCTCAGGATCCTGCTGCTTTATTTCATGATCTCGCCCATCAACACGGTATTGGGTTATGGCTTGATCGCGATGGAAAAAGAAAAGGTTTTTTTAAAGAACATAGGCATAACCGCTTTTATCTGCGTCGTGCTGGTTTTCGCGGGTTCATATTATGCCGGCAGTCCGGGCGTGGCCGCCGCCCTGTTCATCGCCGAGTGCGTCGGTCTTGTGCTGATGACGAACGAGGTCAGGAAAACGATCATCCTGAGCCCTCTCAGGCAGGTCTGGCGCCAGGTCGCTTCAGCCCTGGTTATGATGGTCGTGCTCATACCGCTTATAATTTTTTTCTGCCGCCTTAACCTGGTACTATTGATTGTGATCGGTATTATTGCGTATTTAATAGCGCTGTATTTCTTTAAAGGGTTCACCGCCCTGGAGCTCAGGACAATTGCCGGCCTGTTCAGGGAAAAAATAGACCCCAATGCTCCAGTATTGGCTCCGGATACTCCATTGAACAACGACATGAAATAGTATAGCTGCAGCACGAGAATCGCTCAGCGCGAACAAAAAAAAGGCTCTGCTTTTCAGCAGAGCCTTTTTGATAGTCTTGCTGTATCGTTACTCGACGTTCGTGCTTTGTAGTTCGGTGGTCGAGTTCATGGTCATCATGCTGTCAGACGAACCAAATGTCGACTTCACAGTACCCGTGCCTTCGGCGACGAACATATGGGCTGTATCGCCGTCAGTGATATAGCCGATTTCCCAGCAGTCAAATGTCCCGGCAGGAACCGTGACATCTTCCTTGCCCAGAACAACCGCGGTTTCGTTGGCATTCACGGTCCAGGTATTGCCCTCTTCGAGCGGGTAGGCAAAAAGCGTGTCAGGGACAACGTCCGCTTTGTCACCATATCCCAACACAAAATCACCGTTATCCAGAACGTAGCTGGTGTCAACGTAATTAACCGTATCAACCGTAGTCGTAGAAACCTGCTCAAAAACCTCAGTGCTGTCATCCAGGGTTGTCTCCGCCGTAATCTCGGTGACTGAAGTCGTAGTATCTATCACATCCGTATACATGGTGTCTACGAAATCAATGGTCTGTATTGTCTGGTAGTTCCACTCATTGCCTACGGTCAGGGGCACAAGGTTTCCGCCGCCACCACCGCAGTTGATCACGAAAAGTGCTACTGGTACTAACCACAATAATTTTTTCATAGTATCTCCTTTTGCAGTAAGTATACTCATATTTAGAGATTTGTCAAGAGTTATCCATACTGTCCTGTCTTTTTTGTCTGTTTGGTTTTTTTGGGTTGACTAAAAAGACTAAAGAAACTGAATAAACCAGTTGTTTATGCCCTTGACTTTTCCTTTCTGATAGTTATACTTGATCTACAAGATCGCGGGGTAGAGCAGCGGTAGCTCGTTGGGCTCATAACCCAAAGGTCGCTGGTTCGAATCCAGCCCCCGCTATTCCCCTTTAATGCCCAACTGCTGTAATAAATAATTCGAACCATGCACCAGTTATTTCTGGTGTAGCACAGAATTCGTCATGGCCTTTCTGTTGTGTAGTTTAGGCGGTCACGCAACCCTCAGAAGGTCGCTGGTTCGAATCCAGCCCCCGCTATTTTCGAGTAAATATTTTATTCTTGACTCAGAGGAAATAAAGTATATAATATGATAGTGAATTTTGAGGTATTTATAAAGAGACTTAAGTCTAATAGATATATAGCCGGGAGGTATATATGAAGAAACTATTGTGCTGCATTGCCGTATTGTTCATCGTTATATCTGCGGCTCAGACCAAGAGCGGTAAAACCGGACCAATTAAACAAAATGCCTGGGGTAAGACCTGGGACAATACAGCAGGCCCCCTTCCAACGCGCAAGGGCGGTACTGTCATCCAGGCCGATCCGTATTTTTGGAACTTCGAGAGCGATTCCGCCTTTGAACGGATCCCGGCCTTACTGAACACATGGCAGTGGGGGATTCCCACGTCCGGACCAGGCAGCGCACATTCCGGACAAAACTGCTGGGCAACGAATCTTAGCGGAAATTACGACAATAACGCTGACTGGAAATTGACCATGCCATCTCAGAACCTATCGGGGGCCACCAACCCACAGCTGCAGTTCTATCACTGGTATTCCACGGAAACCAGTTATGATTCCGGATGGGTCGATGTATCGACGAACAGCGGTTCGACCTGGACCAAGATTTCTGCGGGTTATAAAGGCTCGAGCGGCGACTGGCTACTTGCCACGGTCAGCCTGTCCGCATATGCGGGCATGACCGGCATCCTGATCCGTTTTCATTTCACCAGCGACGCGTCAGGCACCTATCCGGGCTGGTACATTGATGACGTCAGTGTAGTGAACCTGACATTGTCATCACATCCCTATCAGAACAGTTTTGAAGGAACCAATGGCGATCTTTCAGAAGATATAATAAATCCGGGTGTTTCCGCGCCCTGGCAAAGGGGTGTCCCGACATCAGGTCCCAATGCCGCTTACGATGGCAGCGAATGCTGGGCGACAAATCTCGCCGGCGATTACAATATCAATGCCGACGCCGCCATCGTTAACGGCTCGAACATGAACCTGCTCAGCGCGGCATACGCGGAGATAAATTTCTATCAATGGTTCTACACCGAAGCCGGATATGATTCAGGATGGGTGGAAGTATCGACCAGCGGCGCGAACGGACCGTGGACCAAAGCCTCTCCGTCGTACCGCGGCACCAGCTCCGGCTGGATAAGAACAAATGTGGACATTTCGTCAAGCACGAACACCAACCGCTTTCGCTTCAGATTCAGGTTCAAAAGCGATGGCAGCGTCGTTTACGCCGGGTGGTATATTGATTCTGTGCGCGTATCGCTGGGCACGGTGACCGTGATCAATTCCTATGATTTCGAAGCGGACAACGGTGGTTTTACCGCGGACCCGCCGACCGGCGATGCAAATGAATGGCACTGCGGTAGTCCAACCTCGGGTCCGAACGCCGCTTACAGCGGATCGAATTGCTGGGCCACTGATCTGGCTGGCGATTATGAAAATAATGCCGGCTGGGAGCTCAGAACACCGATGGTCGACCTGTCCGGTTTTGCCGCCGCCTCCTTGCAAGCTGCCAGCTGGTACAGTACCGAGACCGGCGCCGATCTCTGCATCATCGAGGTCTCAAGCGATGGCGGTTCATCATGGAATGCCCTAAGGACTTATTCCGGGACTTCGGCAGGCTGGACCGTTGATACGCTTGATGTCACGCCTTTCATATCATCCACCTTCAAAGCGCGGTTCCGTTTCACCAGCAATTCCTCGGTCGTCTACCCGGGCTGGTACCTGGACGACGTCCGGATCGATACGGTCGGCGGCTACATCGCGCAGGACCCGATAAAGATCGCCACGAACTGGATCGCACTTTACGTGTCGAACGACGCTACGACCGATGCCGGCACTTACACGGCTGCCACTGAATCTGGTCACACTTACGGCGCCGATATCACGCTCCTGTACGGCGGCGAGTCGCACAATCCGTGGTCATCATATAACACGGTCCGGTCCTACCGAACGAACACCGATTACGTAACCAGGTCAAGCGGTGCCACGACCGAACCCGGGTTTACGGTCAGCCCGCTGACCAGCTATTACCGCGGCGCGAAATTTCTGGATGCCAGGACGCTCCAGCAGGACTGGCTGATCACTAACGGGCAGGATAACTTCGAACTCAGGCAGCGGTTCGGGACGCAGTTCTGGAACGATTCTTCCGGGCTGATGATATCGCTCGTTCTGGTCAACCGCGCCAGCCAGGATCGTATTTTCAGTTTTCGGTATGAATGGGACACGCACGTCGGGTCCCTGGACTCTCCTTTTCTCAGACGCTACTATTCCCTGACGCCCAACGCGTGGGAGCCGATCGAAACCAACTGGGCCGGTCTAAGCAGCCTGTGGTATACCGAAGAATCGAATGATGAACTGTCGACCCAGCGGCACTTCACTTCGGTCACTGCGCCCACGTTTTACAGTCCTCCGCCCACTTGCCCTGACTCCCTGTTCTACGTCCGCTGGGGCGGGACTTACAGCGGGTATGCCAATGCTTTCCAGGTGCCTTACCTGCAGGACGGCATAGCGGATAGCCTACCTGGATACTATGACGACTGCGTATGTTACATGTGGCTGAACCGGACACTGGCACCCCAGGATTCGGTCGTGCTGGCTCAATACCTGTTCTCACCGCTGGTTCTCGTCGGAACGCAGGAATCCAACAGCGCGCCGGCACCATGGTCCGGTCTTGCACTCAGCTGCCCGTGCCCCCTTCGCCCTGGCCTAAAAATCGTGCTTTCCTCTGATATCTTTCGCCGCGACGCCCTGGTCACGGTCTATTCTGCCGATGGCCGGCGAGCCGCTGATATTTACCAGGGCGATCTCAAACCGGGACTGGTCATACTTTCATTGGACAACATGGGAGCTAAGTTCGCATCCGGCGTATATTTTGTCGTAGCCAAAGCCGGGGGTTGCATTGTCAGTCAAAAATTGATATACTTGAGATAGAAACCAATCCTTTGGCATCTTGCTCAAAGGATGAGGAGGATCTCAATGCCCGAAAGAAGAAAGAAACCCGAACGCCGGACAAAAGATCGGCGCAAATTACTGAATGAAAATGAGTTCCGCCGTCTCATTGAGTCTGGCAAGGCGACCGCTGCCGACCATCGGAAATGGAACGAACGGCGGGGCAAGAAGAAACGAAAAAGACAGGTCGGCATATAGAATAATCACATGCATCCGGTGTCGGGACTATCCAGTCTTAAAACCAGGGATCAACCTTTCAAGTATTGACATTGCTTGAATTTTCGATATAATTCGCCAGGTTATGCCAATTATAGAATTTTGGTGCGATAAATGCAATAAGAAATTCGAAGATCTGGTCTTTAAAAGAAGCGAAATACAATCGATGGGCTGCCCGGTTTGTAAGGGCACCAAAGTACGAAGGCTTTTTTCGACCTTTGGCTTCATTGGCAAAGCGGCATCAACGGGTTCATCCGCCAACTCCTGCACCAGTTGTGCACGGCCATCATGTGCAGGGTGTGCGGGATAAAGACACATAATCATAATCATAATAAGGAGGTATCATGAGAAGAGAGCTTTTGATCGAAACGATCTCCCAGAAATTCGGTTCAGTATACCCGAAGGTTGATATTGAAAAGATGATCGATATTTTTCTTGATACAATCGTCGAGATCTTGATCAGGGACAAGCGCGTTGAAATAAGAAGATTCGGCACTTTTGAACTGAGGAAAAGACCGGGCCGCGTGGCCAAGGCTCCGAAATCCGGCAAGGATTACTCACTGCCGGACCGCTATGTACCGTTTTTCAAACCATCCAAGATCCTGAAAAAAGAACTGCTCGAAAAAGTAAAGGTAGGGACATAATCGCCGCGACAACAGTCAAATAAGGTCATGCCGTAAGGGTGTCTAATTCACTTATCGATCTAAATAACGAACAGCGCAAGGCAGTGAACATTGCCCGGGGCCCGATCCTTATCCTGGCCGGCGCTGGCAGCGGCAAGACCCGCGTCATAACCTACCGCATCGCCCACCTCATATCTGAATCGGGTGTCAAACCCAAGAATATCCTGGCGGTCACGTTCACCAACAAGGCTGCCGATGAAATGAAAAACAGAATCTATAACCTGCTGACCATCGTCCCCAACGATGACCAGGGCATCTGGATACGGACCTACCATTCTTCCTGCGCGAAGATACTGCGTGGCGCCGCCAAGAGGATCGGCATAAGCCAGAATTTCTCGATCTATGACGAAAGCGACCAGCTTTCCGTGGTCAAAGAATGCTTGAAGGAACTCGACATCAATTCCAAGGAACTCAAGCCCGATTTTGTCCTGGCGATGATCAGCCGGGCAAAAGAGAATCTGGTGTCGCCCCAAGACTACGATCCAAACCTGCCCGCGCATCTGAAAAGCGTCATCCGTTCGCTGTATACACTGTACGACAAAAAACTCATCGAATACAACGCGCTCGATTTCGATGACCTTATATTCAAGACCGTATCCCTTTTCAAAGCGGACACCGGTGTCCTCGGTTATTACCAGGACCGTTTTCAGTACATCCTGGTGGATGAGTACCAGGATACCAACCGGGCGCAGTACGCATTCACCAACCTCCTGGCCGCGAAACACCGGAACCTCTGCGTGGTCGGCGACGATGACCAGTCGATCTATTCCTGGCGCGGGGCCGAGATCCGGAATATCCTCGATTTTGAGAAGGACTATCCCGACGCCGCGGTCATCAAACTCGAGCAGAACTATCGATCCACTAAGAACATACTCAAGGCCGCATCCGAGGTGGTCAAGAACAACAAACAGCGCAAGAAAAAGGTGCTCTGGAGCGATAGTGAGGCGGGAGAGAAGATCGAATTTTTCGAAGCTGACGACGACAACAACGAAGCCGCCTACGTTGTGCGCAAAGTGGTGGAACTCAAACTTAACGGTCATGCCCTTGGCGGCATCGCCGTTTTTTACCGTCTGAACTACCAGTCACGGATCTTCGAGGAGTTTTTCGTCCAGCACAAGATACCGTACGAGGTCATCGGTGCCCTGAAATTCTACGAACGGGCGGAGATAAAAAATATCCTGGCTTATCTGAGGGTGGTCAACAATCCCAGCGACGGCGTCAGCCTGAAACGGATCATCAACCTGCCGCTCCGCAACATTGGCAAAGAAACCATTGAAAAGGTCGTCCAGTGCCAAACCCTGAACCATACCTCGTTCTTTGACGCCCTGAAAGCTGCGGATTCGATCCCCGGCATTGGCCAGAAAACGCGCCAGAGCATAAAAGATTTTGTCGCTCTGATGGAGATGTTCCTGAAACTGCGGACGCAGCTCAACCTTTACGAACTGGCGCTGCGCGTGGCCCGGGAATCAGGCTACCTGGACAGCCTGAACCGAGGCCAGACCGAGGAAGAATTCAACCGCCGCAAGAACGTGGAACAGCTGCTCATTTCGATCAACGATTATATCAAAACCAATCCCCAGGCCACGCTCGAGGATTACCTGGAAGGCGTTTCGCTGCGCAACGACATCGACGACTGGCGCGGTGACGCGAACCGTGTTTCTCTCATGACGCTGCATAACGCCAAGGGTTTGGAATTCGACACGGTCTTCATCACCGGGGTGGAAGACGGGATCATCCCTCACTACAAATCGGTAGAAGAAGACCGGTACGAGGAAGAAAGGCGTCTCATGTATGTCGGTATCACCCGCGCCAAGAAAAAACTGTTCCTGACCGCCGCCGCTCAGCGCGAGACGTACCGCGGCGGTTACATGTTCACGCGCATCTCCCCGTTTGTCGAGGAGATCCCCTCAAGCGTGTTCGCCACGTCCTACGTGCGGTCACATCAGGAAATGTAGACGATGGCCAGGGATCCCGTTCAATCCCGAACCCAATCGCGATCTTTGGAAGAGATCAGAGAACTGTTCCCGATAACTAAAGATCTGGTCTATTTTGATCACGCCTCGACCGGCCCCATGACCGCGCCCGCGAGAAAGGCAATCGAAGAATGCATTGACGTTTACACGCGCCGGGCGCAATTCGATTTCAGCGCTTATTTTTCAAAACTGGCGCGCTGCCGCCTGACCGTGGCCCGTCTGATCGGTGCCGAACCCGAGGAGATCGCATTCGTCACCAATACCTCGGAAGGCGTTTACATCGCCCTCATCAACATCCCCCTGCGCCCGGACGATAAGGTCCTGGTCATGGATGAGGTCTTTCCGACCGTGCGGTATGTCACGGACTACAATATCCCCCAGGCGCAAAAGATCTACGTACCCATGTGCGGCCGGGATCCGGTCGATGCCCTGCACCCCCATGTCGACAACAATGTCAAAGCCGTGGTGATAGATCTGGTACAGTTCGCCACCGGTGAAATGGTGGATCTGCCCAGACTGAGTGCGTTCCTTGATGAAAACGACATATCGCTCGTGGTTGACGGCATGCAGGCGATCGGCTCGCTCAACATGAAAGTGTCTGATGCCAATATTGATTTTCTCGCTTGCGGCGCTTCAAAATGGCTGTTCTGCCCGAACGGGATCGGGTTTTTGTACGTGAACCAAAAAAAATTCGGAACGCTCAACAAGCTGCATACGGGATGGCTCGGGGCAAGCTGGAAAAGTTTTGAGGATTTCGCGGTAAATCCGCCTTTGTTCGAGGACGCCCGGATGTTCGAGCAGGGTACCAGGAATGTCATCGGCAT
Source organism: bacterium (assembly GCA_036382775.1). Taxonomy (NCBI): domain Bacteria; species bacterium. The sequence continues at coordinate 24,256 of DASVHD010000036.1, forward strand.
CAGCGCGCTGAGCGCCAACTGCAAGCTGTTACACGATCAGGGTCTGGTCAATGTCGAAAACCGCATCCAGCAGGTCAAAACCGCTCTGCGCAAGGGTTTGGGAAATATGGGGTATGATATCCTGACGCCGGCTTCCGGCCGGCAGTCAGGTATTATAACGGCCCGGCCCGACCGAATGAAGCACCACGATGTCAGGCAGCTCTATGATTCGCTCAAGGACAACAAGATCGTCGTGTCATTACGCAACCAGGCGATCCGTTTTTCACCGCATTTTTACAATACCACAGAAGAGGTCAACATAATCCTCGATATCCTGAAGAAGTAAGTCGCGGGATCCTGCAATTACTTACGCAGGGCGATGAGCCCTGCACTATTTCAGCAAAACGACCTTTTTCAACTGTTTAAAGTCACCGCTTTCAAGCGCAACGAAATATACACCAGCCGGAACCAGCCTGCCGATTTCATCGGCACCATCCCAAATGATCTGGTTAATTGGTTGAATAGTTAAATGGCTAAATTGCTTTACCAGCCGCCCAGCTGCGTCGTATATCTTAAGTGCCGCTTGGGATTTGGAATTTGTTTGGAATTTGGTGCTTGGGATTTGGTATTTGATAACTAGATTTTTATAAAATGGATTAGGAAAAACTGAAAAACCAAGTGCTGAAAGATCGCCTGATAGTGCATCGCCCTCACTGACCGCCGTGATATATTCGATATTCACGTTATCGATGTAAAATCCTTCCCCGATGCTGTTGGTGTCGCTTATGAACGCGATCCGGACCAGGATAGTCTCTCCCGCCGGATAGTCTGCGAGAGAATACTTCTCCTCGAACCAGTCACTTTGAATGCCGTTCAATCCCAGGGCGCCGCCCGTGCCGATAAAGTCGAGCGTGTCAGCGGTCCCCGTGCGGTTGTCGATGACAATGACGTAAATACCGTCGCTGCCGTAGAGCGGAACGCTGAACCAACGGTAGAACTTAAGCATGGAGTTCGGCTGGATCATGAACGCGACCGACTGGATATAACAGTCCATGTCATTTATGTAAGTGCCCAGTGTTTCGCTGCCACAGTACAACGCATGGGTCGGCGAGAACGCCCTCCTTTCTGAAATGTGCCAGAGGTTGTTCGAACCAGCCGTTGTCCACTGGCCGGTGCCCGATTCCATGTCATCGGAAAAGCCGGTGTTGCCGATCAGCAATGATATCGTATCGGCGAACTGATAATTTTCGGAATGAAAGGTTACAAGCAGACGCGCGCAGTACGATGCCGGACAAGACGCACTGACCGCGATCACGAAAGGCTGAGTCGCCGCCTTGACGCTTTCCGGATCGACTTCACCGTACCAGGAGCCGTTAACGGCAACGGTCACATAAGGATCAGACGACGTAAGCTGGGCCCATGTTGAATGGCCGTATCCATGGCCGGCGTTCTCCACATCGACATACAATGATTCCGTTTCGCCGGGCAGGGTCGGTGCAGCGGGAATATCGATCTGGTCAATAGACAGAACCGGCGCGCCGATCATAATAGCCGGGGAAAAATCCAGCGTATCGGCGGCGGAGACCACCTGCATGTCAAACCCGACAGCATGACCGTCGGGCGCAGCCCCAATCTCGATCCCAAAAGCGTTTTCCAGCAGAAGCGAGTCCCCGGGTCCGAGATAATTGACCTGCGCCGTGCTGTCGGGGATAATGGTCAGCGGATCACTGTCGCGCAACCGCATTTCAATGTTCTGCGCTGCCGCCGTGCCGCAGTTTTTGATGCGCACTGACAGCAATATGTCTTCGCCGGGGTTCGCGATGGAGTCGCTATTCCCGAACATGTCATTCAGGACCCAGCCCTGGAAGTTTACATAACTGCCACTCGCGACGGGCACGGTATGCTCCGCGCAAAGATAGTTATGCGCGGTCACGGTCAGGTCAAAACTGCCCGCGGATGCCGGGGTCGCAAAAAGGTATACCTGCCCCTGCGCGTCAGTGAAATCATAAGCGTAGGATTCAGAGCCTTTCATCAGGCACACGAGCGCGCCTGCCACGGGCAGGCCGCTATTGGCGTCGCGGACCGAAATCAGGATCGTACTGGAACCCAGGGGAATAGTTTGGGGATGATATACGATCGTAGATTCGGGCATGCTGGACCAGACCGGCAGTTCCGGGTCGCCCAGCAGATTAAGCTCGTACTGATGCCAGCGGTACACGTTCTTTTCGCGCGAGAACGGGATGTAATGGGCCTTGGCCAAGCTCAGCGCCTGTCCCAGATGCCAGTGATCTTCATTGAACAACGAATGGAAGAACCGGGTGTCAAAACGGTCCGAATAGCCGAACCCGGGGTTGCCCGGTGAACCCCACCCATAACTGGAATTGCCGATATAAGCCACTCCCCCGCCAGACGGGCTGTTCACGTATGCTTCCGCCACGCAGGCATAATCGAATGCCGCGGTCCAGCAGCCGATCGAATAAAGGATACCGTTGTACGGATCATTGGTGATCGTGTCGAAGTCTGCGATATAGATGCGGTTGGGCCAGCCGCCGACCGATATCAGGTCGATCCAGCCGTGACCGTCATGGTTGAACAACCCCTGCCCATCCCGGATCGCGGTCATGACGCTTTCTTTGGTCTCATTGCCCAGGCTCTGGTAGAGCTTGGTCAGTTGAAAATCCGGAGGAAAAGATTCCTCGCCGATCTTATTTTTATGCACACCCTGATCAGTATAGGGATCGGTCCACAGGACCTCGGCCGTGAACAATGCTTTGTCCAGATAACCAGTCGCCGGATCGCGCTCGTAAGTGAGGACTTTATCTACGAACCGCTGCGCCTGGGCGATCGTACTCACCGGGGCGCGGCCGACATACAAATCCGGATACAAATCGATGTTGTCCTCGATCTCGCCGTAAGAACCGTCATTATCCAAGTCCCAGTCACCTTGCAGGTCCGCATAATAGAGATCGCACGGCAAAGTGTCCTCGCGTCCCGGCGCAAAACCCGCGCTGCAGGTCATTGCGAACGCGAAGCGGCACGGGATGAACGCCGTGTCGCCGCCGAGCAGTACGTATTCAACGCTGGAATCCGGCAGGGTTTTGATGTAATTTCGGATCCTGGCCGCGTTATCTTCGCCTGGATAATTGGTTACGATCCAATCTTTTGTGCGCACGCACGCGCGCATGCCTTTCTTTGTCTTCCAATCGGCAATTCGCTGAAAAACCGTATCCAGCGGCGGATTCGTGATGATCACATAACGATATTCGCCCCGGTCCCGGGTCGCCGCATAACCCGGGATATTGCTGCTGTTGTAGGCAAGGCTTTTACCCATGGTACCCCGGGCGGGCACAGCCGTACCACCCTCATAGTTGACTTCGAACCTGACCATAGAATGGAATACCAGTTTTCCGGACCTGGGGCGGTACTGAACCGGGTAGATCATTAGCTCCAGCATCAGCTGACCGTCGCAGATACCGGACCCGGTCACATTAATGGCCTGCGCCGGAAAGGGATCGTTGGAAAAATAGATCTGCGCGTCCGGAACTGCATTGACCACACGGTTGACCGAAAGGATCATGGGCGGACGGCAGCACATGACCCGGTATATGCCGGGCAGCTCATGAGAATCCAACGACGTTACGATGACATCTTTGACCACGGCGCCGGCAGGTAAAGCGATCATGACGCTCCTTGCCGGCAGCTCGGGAGCACCAACCTGGTCCGTGATATCGAGACCCTGATATCTTACCTTGACCAATGTATCTGTCCGGTCAACGCTGATCATGGACTCATCAAAACGCATCTCGCCGGTATAGGTATTCCCCAGGATCACCAGTCCGATCATCGCAATGCACGTCATTGGTTATCCCCCTTGGTTATCATTCCGTTTATGTTATACTCCGGTCGATCGTTCATTGCTTTTCGCGGTGGGCGAAATTGACCCTGTTGCCCCCCATCTGTTTTGCTTCGTAGCATGCCTGGTCAGCCAGATGTATCAACATCACGCTGTCTTTGCCGTCGAGAGGGAACGTGGAAATGCCGATGCTGAGAGTAACAGGAGGGTCGATGTCCTGGGCTAAGATCTTACCCCGCATGCGGTCTGCTGCCTCGAGCGCAAAAGTCGCCTCGGTCTCGGGTAGGATCGCCACGAATTCATCGCCTCCGTACCGGCACAGGAAGTCAACATCCCTGATCGATTCCTTCATTATCTGGCTGAGCTTGATCAGGATCTTATCCCCGGCCAGGTGTCCGTACGCGTCGTTATAGGATTTAAAATTGTCAAAGTCAATCATCAGCACGGCGAAGGGCCGGCGGTACCGCTCGGCGCGTTTGATCTCAGCATCGATCAGGACCTCGAAGTTACGGCGGTTTGGCAGGGTGGTCAGGGGATCGGTCAGCGACAGCCTTCTTGCTTCTTCATACAGCCGCGAGTTCTCGAGCGCGATCGCGATCTGCGCGCTGAGCGTGGAAAGCAGGTTGATGTCATCCTGGGTAAAACCGTCGAATACCGGGCTTTCGACATCGAGCACGCCGACCAGCCGTTCGCCGATCATCAGCGGTAAGCAGACCTCGCTCTTCGCTTCCTTGACCCCCACGACATAATGCGGCTCCTTGGTCACATCCGGGGCGTAATGCATCTGCCGTGTCGCGGCCACATGCCCGGTGACCCCGACTTCGCCGATCTTGATCTTCATGTTCTTTACCGCTTCGGGATAGTTGATGTATGACCTCAGCTTAAGTTCCTGGTTCTCCTCATCGACCAGGAAGACCGCCAGGTTCAAATATCCGAAAAGATTGACCAGCCGTCGCAAGATATTGTTAAGCAGCTGGTCAAAATCCAGCGTGGAAATAAAGCTCTGCCCCACTTCATACAAGATCGCCATGTCCATGGCTTCACGGCTGATGCGCCGGTACAGGGAAGTGTTGTCGAGCGCGATCGCGGCCTGGCTGCAAAGCATGGAAAGATAATCGACCTCGTTGCGCGAGAATTCATGACGCTGGGTCGACTCCACGTACAGTATCCCGATTAGTTTCTCGCGGGCGATCAGCGGAAAGCCCGCGATCGACGCCCGCTGCTTCATGATCGATACGGGATTGGCGATATCATGTTCTTTGATATCGTTCATGATGACCGGCCGGCGCGTCCGGATCAACTCGCCGGACATGCCCTCGGAAAGCCGCGTCGGCGACACGTACTGCTGGTGCGTGAACTTGCCGTTGGCATATTCAAATGCATCGGTGATTTTTTTGCTCATCTCATCGACCAGGATCAGAGTGCCGCTGTCGACCCTGGTGATGGCGACCGCGGTGGACAAGAACACTTCCACGATCTTTTCGACCTCAAATGATGACGTCAGCAGGATGCCGATCTCCTCAAGACCCGTGACGATCTGGCTTTTCTCTTCGGTCTCGCCCAGCAATTTGATGTGCTCGATCGCCAGGGCCGACAGCTTCGTGAAAAAATCAAGGCTTTCCTCATCCTGGAATTTTTCCTGCGGCGTGCGATAGTAGATGTTCAGACATCCGATCGCCTCGCTCTTTAATATCAGCGGCGCGCAGACCAGCGACACCAGCCCCTCTTTCTCGATCCAGTCGACGGTGAAGTGATTTCCAATATTCTCAAATATCGACATAACATTGGGTACGAACCTAAATTTTTTCTTCTGGCATACGACCCCGGCGATCTCTTCGTCCTTGCGCACGCGCACGGCCTTAAGGTACTCGGGCGACAGATTGAAGGAACGAGCGATCGTCAGGTATTCGCGGTTTGAATCGAAGAGCATGATCGAAGACGCGGAGGCATTGAAGAACGAACAGGACGTCCTGGTGATCGTGTCCAGGACGCTGTCCAGCGTCTTGTTCTCAAGCAGCGCTTCGGCGATTTCGGCAAAACTTTTTGACCATTCGTGTGCGAACATTATATGAATATTATAACAATGCTGGTTTTAATGTCAAGATACCCGGTCGCTCCGCGCTGGCGGGCCGTTCTTTTTGAAAGGCGCCACAATGCTCGCAAGCAGCAACGCGGTCGCGATGATCAGCGAACCGACCGGCAGCAGGTCGCCGACGGTATTATATACGGTTTTTGAATGATCCGGATATATCTCCCGCACCAGAATGTCCTCTTTAAAGAGACCGCACGTGCCGAGGATCCGGCCATATTCGTCGGTCACCATTGATATACCCGTGTTGGCGCAACGGACCAGGGGGACACCGTTCTCAACGGCTCTCAGGATCGCCATGTCATTATGCTGCTGGGACCCCGAGATACGGCCGAACCAGCCATCATTAGTGATGTTGACCAAAAAATGAGCGCCCTCTCTGACAAACCGGCGCGACAGCTCGGGGAATATCGATTCGAAACAGATAAGACACGAGAAAGCGGCGTTTTTTAACCGGAACACCGTAAAATCAGATCCCGGGTCGTAATCGCCTTCGCCCAGGTCGACTTTTCTGAACAAGGGCACGTACCGGTCGTAAGGGATATGTTCGCCGAACGGCACCAGGTGCACCTTTCTGTATTCCTGCCGCAGCACCGAACCCGGTTCCATCAGCACGGCGCCGTTATAGATATTCTTGTGGTTCTGGTCGTAAATCGGCGTGCCGCTCAGCAGCGGCGTCTGCACCGAATCGACGAACGCAAAGACTTTTTTCTGAAACACGTTGGCCGATTTAAGGAAAATCGGCGTTGCACTCTCCGGCCAGATTATGATATCGCAGGGAGCACGGTATTGAACCCGAGCGTATTCAACGCACCGGGCTGACAGGTCCAGCAGGCGGTTGAAGGTCTGATCCCTTAGCTCGCGGGTGAATTTCAAATTGGGATCGATATTGGGCTGCACAATGCCCACCACCAGCCGGTGTCCGCCGGCTTGGCTTTTCATACGGAAGGCGCCGTACACGACCGGCGCGCAGAAGATCAATATTGCCGCGATGGCGTACTGCCACTTTCTCGCGCGCAGCAGTTTGTATACCGCCACGTTCAGCAGCACGAGCCATAGGGATAACCCATACAGGCCATATACCGAAGCCTGCTGGATAACGAGAGGGTAATGCGTCTGGCTATATCCAAGGGAAAGCCACGGGAACCCGATTTCACCGATACCCTTGACCAGCTCCAGCCCCGAAATGAACAGCGGCAGGCACCAGAGGCTGGTCTGCACGCTGGCCGCGAAGCTGACCGCGAAAAAAAGGCCGTGATAAAGGAAGAGCAGGACCACGCCGAAGATCATGATTAGCTTTACCGTGGCCGGGATCTGCAGGAAGATTATCCAGAACAGCGAGAACAGCGCGAAGCAAGAGCCGAATGCAAGCCCGATGGCGAACGCACGCCTCGGCGTTGCCCGGTCAATGACGAACAGGACCGGCACCAGGCCAACCCACGCCAGGAAATGCAGCGGCAAAGGATGGAACGAAAGGGATAGGAGCAATGCGGAAAGAAGGACGAGAAAGACGGTCAAATTAACGGTGATTCAAGGAATAGCGGTTCTTAAATCTTGACGAGCTTCTGCTTCTTGGCTGACTCATAAAAGGCATCGGTTATCTTCGCGATCATCAGGCCTTCTTCGCAGCCGAAAGGCATTTTAGCGTTCTTCAGCAGCGAATCAATGAAGAACTGCGTCTGCAGTTCATAGCTGACGCGGTAGATGTTCTTCTGCGGGAAAGTGGGCGTGACATTGACCAGCTCATTGTGCAACTCTTTCTGGATCTTCAGGGGGTTGAGCAGTGCAGCGCCCTTTTTACCGAAAGCATTGCAGTAGAGAAAATCCTTTTCGAAGATCAATGACCAGCTGACCTCGATGGTCAGCAGCGTGCCGTCGTCATAATTGATGATGCACATCGCGGTGTCCTCGACCGCGGCATCGATCTCCTTCTTGTGCGTCGAGGCGAAGATCGTCGACATGCTTTTATCTTCCAGCAAATAGGTGGTAATATCGAGGAGCGCAGATCCCAGGCTCAAAAAAGCGCCGCCGCCGCTTTTCAGCTGGTCCTGGCGCCACGGGTGAAGTATCCATTCACTCGCGCCGATCAGCCAGCCCGCCTTGAGATAGTAGATATCCCCAAGCTCACCTTCCTCAATGAACTTCTTCAGCGTCTGGACGTCCGGACGCAGGCGGTTGTTCATGGCGACCGCCAGTTTCCGTTTTTCCTTGCGCGCGACGCGGACCATTTCCTGGGCATCCTTGTAAGTCGTCGCCATGGGCATCTCGACGAGCACATCCTTCCCGAATTCCATCGCTGCGATGGCCATCGGTGCGTGAAGGAAGTTCGGCGTGGCGATGACAATGGCGTCCAGCTGGTCGTTCTGGATCATCTCCTGGAAATCCTGGTAGCGGCTCGGGATATTGTATTTGGCGCCCAAATGGTCGATCTTTCGTATATCCGTGTCGCAGAGCGCCATCAAGTTGCACTGGGGGTTGGACCGGAACACGGGGAAATGCACGATCTGGGCATGAGCGCCGCAGCCTGCGATCCCGATGTTAAGCGTGTTCTTCATTAACGGGCGTTCAGACCCCTAAATAAAGCGTGAATTCATAGGGATGGGGACGGATATGGATCTCTTCGAACTCTTTTGTTTTCACTTCGATCCAGCGCTCGATCAGATCGCTGTTGAAAACATCGCCCTGGAGCAGAAAACTATTGTCCTTTTTCAGAGCGTTGATCGCCTCATAGGAGTTGGTCGGCAGTTTCTCCTTCCGGTCCGGATGCAGGTCGTTCTTTATACCGTCGATCCCGGCAAGGAGGATCGCCGCGAGGGCAAGGTACGGATTGGCTGTGGCGTCGGGGATACGGTATTCAATGTCCATCATCTGCGTGTTTTTAAGGTATCCCGGCACGCGGATCGCGGACACCCGGCTGCCCATGGCAAAATCAGTGTAGGTCGGCGCCTCAAACCCAGGGATCAAGCGTTTATAAGAATTGGTGCTGGGGTTGGTAAAAGCGCACAGTGCTCTGGAGTGACTCAGGATGCCGCCGATATACCGGAGGCTGAGTTCGCTCAAGTTATACTTTTTGTTGCGGCCAAAGAACAACGACCTGGTGGGTGTCCCAAGGTACTGGTGCAGGTGCAGGCCATTGCCCGGTTCACCCAGCAGCGGCTTGGGCATGAACGTTATCCACTTATTATTCCTCTGCCCGATCGATTTGATCAGGTACTTGGCAAGGAATATGCTATCCGCGGCCTTGACCAGCGGTTCGAACAACAGTTCGATCTCCATCTGGCCCTTGGGTCCTACCTCATGATGATGGTATTTGGACTTGATATCGCACGCGGCCAGGACCTCCACGATCGCGTTGCGCAGGTCCGAGTACCGGTCTTCAGGCGGTCCGATATGGTAACCACCGCGGTGCCGGATCGGGTAGGTCGGCACCAGCTGTTCGCGATCGCCGGACTCGAGCCGGAAATAAGCAAAACCAGGCCCCTCGCCATGATTGCATTTTTCAAAAAGATAGAATTCCAGTTCAGGCTGGAAAAAAGCTTCGGTGCTCAGTTCTTTTTTCAAAAATCGAGCGGCTTTATGAGCAATCGAGCGCGCGTCGCGCTCGAACGGCTCCAGGGTGGAGGGCACATGGACGCTGCACAGAAAAGAAATAGTCTTTTGTTCGAAAAAGGGGTCAAAAAAGCCGGTCGCGAGGTCAGGGAAAAGCAGCATGTCGCCCTTCTCCACGCCCTTGTAACCGGGGAGGCTCGACCCGTCGACGCCCACGCCGTCCGATGCGACCTCATCAAAACGCTCAAAGGGGACAATTATGTGATGGAGCGTGCCGATCAGGGACGCGTATTTAAGATCGACGTATTTCACCCGCATGACCGCGAGTTTTTTCTTCAGTTTATTGATCTGCGCGTGAGATATTACTATCCGTGCCATCCGAGGTATTATAGGCGAAAAAATGCGCTTGTCAATCTCTGTGTATTGCGGTTATTTCAGCAATATGATCTTGTGTATACTACAGCGTTTTGTTGTTTCAAAACGCAGAAAATAGATGCCAGAAGATATGCCTTTCAAATCTAATCGATAATCTTTTACGCCCGGTTCCGCTTCAATCTTGAATTTCCTTATAATAACCCTGCCCACGACATCATATAATATAACGGCTACTTTTCCCTTTTCAGAAGCAGTGACCCTTAAATTCATTGAGGTTCTTGCCGGATTGGGGAATACTTCAAACCTCTGTTCCCGAGGATGCGAAGCGAGTTTGTATTCAGCGATTCCTACACTCCTCCCGAAAAAGTGCATTATCGAATCGAGCAATGCAGATCTTGTCGATGGCGGGGTACTGTCGACCAGAAATCCCAATTCAAATGAGGATCCAATTGTTTGATATGGCCCTGCATCATAAGCAATACCGCAATTGAAATTATCATTACTATCAAGGAATAATACAAACCCGCCTCCACTATCAGGACCCAGATGATCCATGTATTGATTCTCGCCCGCATACTCGAAATCCATATCGCTTGCGAACGATCCGGCCTGCCCCTGGATGGGTCCCATATTATTGTTGCCGTCGGCCATTGCCAGCAGATCGAATAAAGGACTGAAATCAAAACCGTTATTATAATGAGGATCATAGTACCAGACATCACCGCCTTCAAGATATGCGCACCCGCCGTATATAATGAAATCAGACAGGGCGCTGGCTTGTGGACTGCCGTTTAATATGATATGATTATTGGGATAGACGCCGCAACATACAAAGATCGACTTGTATTTATTCAAATCTTGAGGCAGCGTCGAATCATGATCGCCGATATATCCAAGGTCTTGCAGGATAAGATGAATATTCTCGCCTGAAGCCGGAGTATGGTCCGGGTTCCAGATAAAGTAATCGCCCTTGCCGACCAGTATGGAAAAATCTAAAGTATCGTTGCAGTAACCTGCGCTGACGTTCATTTGCATGTCAACATATGTCATGGGTGGCGTACCGGGATCTGAACATAATATAAATAGATCGGATCCGTTGCACGCACTGCTGTCCGGTCCGATATGGTCGAATGATCCGGAAGAATCTATCACATCGATATATGGAGAAAGCGAACGCAAACATGCTGTGACGCTGTCGATCGCCGCTGATCCTTGATTTTTTATCGTGACCATACAGGATACTGTCTCGCCGCATTCGAAGGAATTATTTCCGTTACCGCCAGCGATGGTCGCATATTGATATACTAAATCGGCTGCATGAACCTGCTTTTCAAAATAAGAACTCCAGGTGTTGTTATTCGTGTCACGACAGATCAGTGTACAATTGATAATATGACAATCCGGGCAATCGGGCAAAATATTGAACCGGTAACCGCTATCGCCGGTGCATGCCGAATCAAACGCGGCGATATCGCCAAATGCTCTCACCGAATCGTAAGGAGCAATGAATTCATCATTGGTCCGTAAACAACCGACAGTATTAATGCTACTGCTGTCACCAAAGTTTTCAACCCACGTCGGCAGGTTGATATCCTCACCCGGATTGATAATGTGGTCGTGATTGCCGCCGAGTGAATCATCAATAAATGATTTCTTATAGATGACGTATGAACCAACTGCATGTTTAACAATCATAAAACCTTCATAGGGTTGAAGGTTCTCACCGGTCACAGTGATGTATATAGTATCGCGCAATATATGAGGATAAATGTCAAACCGTATAAACCCTGCCATATCGGTGCTGTCCAGGTAATATATTGCACTGTCAAGACCACCTGTCAAACAAACACAAGCATCGCTAATCGGCGTCAGGTCGGCAGCTCTTTTTATGAAGACGGGAACCGAGGCATAAGCATATGTGACCGATTCAGGATACTGCACTATAATGGAACACGGCGTGGCGGTCCACAAATTCATCTCCGGATCTCCGATCGTTGTAAAGCCTAAATATTCAGCGGCATTCAACGGATATACCCTTTTGCGTGCCTTTTCGCAGCATTCCCCAAAAGTGCTTTTTTGATCGACAAACAATGCATCAAAAAATCCTTTGGTCAAAGCACTCCGATAATAAGCCGTTGAACCGGTCGAAGTGGCAAAATAACCTGCTGCCCCTCTCAAATTTGCAGGTGAACCGGTTAAAAACCATTTTTCCGCCATCGCAGGAGTTGCGCTCGTACCTAATGTAAAGCATGTCATCGAGAGCACGATCGGCAACCTAGTTCCGTTTGCTGTCAGGTCTGCGTTAACATTGAAAGGTTCATACCAGTTATTCGTCGCCGATCCCCGGTAAACGACGATAGACCTTCCGGCATTCACCGCATTGATAACGGAATCGTCATTATCACCATGAGTGTTTATAAAAGTATCGATCACGCTAAAACCGCTTTGTATCATTAACGCCGCCATGTGTGCAATATCTGACCAATATATGGAATCAGACTGGCTGCCATCCATTCTGCTGATTAAAGATGCTTTGTTAAACCATGAAGTGTCCATACGGTTCGGTCTTTCTTCATAAGCAAGGATCTTATTGATAACCGTTTGGGCTTCCGTAGTATTATGAACGGTCAGCCGTCCTGACAGTATGTCATTGAATATTGTGCCGATAGTATTGGTGTAATAATTATCCGAATGCACGTCGGCAACTATCGGAAACGGCAGATAGTTGGGCGCACCAACGAGCAAAAGGTATTCCGGCTTTACTTGCCACGTATTATAGGCATCTGCAACATAGCTTTTTATCGCTGTTGAGTCGGCACCGATCTCAGACAATTTAACGATCTTTGATCTCATTCCTTTTCGATACTTCCATTGTGCCAGCGCGATCACTTGATTATAGTACGCATCATTGGTAATGATCAAATACCTGGCACCGAGATCCTGACCGTAGGACACAGTAAATAACATGATAAATATCATTAACTTATATATCATATACACCGAGTTTCAGTTAATTATAAGGTCATTGATTATAATTGTCAAGGGCCAGGCGTCATATTTACCAGCGTTGGGCACCTTGACAATTTACATTCGAAATGACCCTGTGAAATGTTACCTTCAGGGTGTATAAAGTGGCGTGAACAACTTATGGTTTGCGGCTGGACCGCAGGGATATCCGCGCGGCCAGGATGCTCAGTTCGAACAAAATGATGAGCGGTACCGAAATGATGAGCAGGGTGAACATGTCTGCGGTCGGCGTAATGACCGCGCAGATGATCAGGATCGCGACGATCGCCTCAGCCCGGTGCTTCGTGACCGTCGCTATTCGAACGATATCAAGCCTGATCAAAGTGAAGACCAAAAGCGGCAATTGGAACATGATCCCGCATCCGAGCAGGCACCACAGCACGAAGGACAGGACCCCGCTGATGTTCATGATCGGCTTTAAGTTTTCCGAGCCGAACGAAAGCAGGAACCGCAACCCGAACGGAATAAGGATAAAATAAGCGAAGGTAACGCCGATCAGGAACAAAAGGATCCCGGATATGATATAACCCATGGAAACCTTCTGCTCTTTTTCGGTCAGGCCCGGTCCGATGAACAGCCAGGTCTGGACAATAATGAACGGGAAGGCGGCGAAGATCCCGAGGAACAACGCAACCTTAACCTGCGCCGTGAACGCCTCGGTGGGAGAGAAAAAGTACGCGCTCCCGACATTGACGCGCTGGATTATGAAATCAAGCACGGGTTTCGCCACGAAAAACCCGGCAACGGCAAAAATTCCGGCGACCGCGATCGAGTACAGGATCCGTTTGCGCAGTTCCTCAAGGTGGTCGATGAATGAGGCTTTGTTCATTACAGGATCATGGTGCCGCTGCGATCGGCCTGCCCGGTCAGGATCCCTAGTCCCTCAGCCGCGTCGGCAGCCGGTATATGCCCAGGCTTGATACGGCCAGGATCTCGCTGTCGCAGATATAAACGGCCGTGAATGGGATGCGGGGTAGGTTATAGATCGTCTTGTACAGCTGGTCAGCGGGGTCATAATATGCGACCCCGGCATAGGAAGCGCAGTACAGCACCTCGCTGTCCGCGTCGATATCATACACGTTGAAATAAGGCAACAGGGTCCAGCTTGTATCACTATTGCCGCCGCCGGAAAGAGAATCCGGTCCCGGCTCGCGGTAGCGTATCAATTGGTTGTTAACGCTGAGCAAGTACAGTTCGTTCTTGACCGGCACGATGTCCTTGATCCCGTGGTTGATGATCTTGGACCACTTTTCAGCGCTGCGCTCATAACGGTACAGCGCCATTTCGCCGCCGGCGTATATATGATCCGCAGTCGCATAGACGGCGTAAACAGGCAGCCGGTCCGGTCCGAATTCATAGGGTTCCCTGGTATTTAAGAGCAGGCCGAACATTCCGTCTGACGTGCCGATATACAGATGTGACTGGTCGGCCGTAAGCGACAGGATCTTTGACTGGAAATCAGCGATCGGGAAAACAAGCGTGCCGCTTAAATTGTCCAGCTCGCTGCCGGTGCTGATGACGAGCTGGTCATTGATCCTTACCAGCGTGCTGATCTCATGCTGGGTCCGGAGATAACCCCAATGCCAGACGCCGGTCTCACCAACCCCGGTCATCGATATTATAGAGATGCCGCCCGGTGACAGCAGGTAAATATCGTTCCCGATCCTTACAGCCCGCTGCACCACGGGATCGACCGGGCCATAGATCACCCGCTGCTTTGCCCAGGTGATAGTGCTGTACTTGAGTAAACCATAACCATCAGTCCCGACGTACAGTTCAGTGCCGTCATCATAGAGCGCGGTGATCGGAAAGCGCGTAAACGGCGCCTGCGACACGGCTATTTCGTCGGTATAATAAAACGGGTTTAACAACGGGTATTTCCTGACATCTTGCTCGCTCGACGGCCGGTACCAGCGCAGATCCGCGGGGAATGATCCGACCGACTGCAACGCGCCCGTGGTCCGGTCGAACCGGAACCTTAGTCCGTCATCGGTTTTGAGATACAGGTATTCGATCCCCACGCCCAGCGCGCTGGTGTGTTTTGAAATGTCATATTCGCGCGCCATACCGGATGTCAGGTTCAAGCGAAAAAGGCTGGTGGTGGAGGTGATCCAAAGGTCATCAAACCATTGATCGTACGCGGCTAAGTCGATCTCTGCGTCGAACGCATAAGTCCGCTCCAGATCCATTGTGTTCTTGTCGAACACCAGCACGTAATCATCGCTTACGGCAAAAACGGCGACCGTTGACGTAGCTATGGATTTGACCGTTCCCAGCGGCGGTATTATCGTATAGCGGTCCAGCCATGGATTCTGCGGAAAGATCGATGTTCCGGACAACAAACCAGACCACGCTGCCGCGAGGCCCAATATCAGGGCGATCAATGACAGAATTTTTCTATTTCCAAGATCCTGTTTATTAGAAGTGATCACGCTTGTTTCTTTTCATATTCCCGGTTCACAATATACCTTATAGCTTTAGGCAGGTACCGTATCAGATCGCCGGCCATGATCGAATATTTACCCATCGTGTCGAGCAGAAGGTCCGCGCACAGACCATGCAGGAAAACACCCGCGACCGAAGCGTAGAACAGCGGGACTTTCTGGGCGCATAGGCCTGCGATCATGCCGACCAGAACATCGCCGGTACCGGCTTTTGCCAGCCCGGAATTACCCGTGGGATTGACATAAACCTCGCTTTGTGGGGAAGCGATCGCGGTTGGTACTCCTTTCAAGACCATGACCGCCCCGAATCTCCTGGCATATTTCGCGGCAACATCAATGCGATCATGGTTGATCAATCGGGTGTCCTGCTTGATCAAACGGGAAAGCTCGCCGGGATGAGGTGTCATGGTAAACGGCGTCCTGATGGTCTTCAAGACCGCTAATTTTTTAGCGATTATATTAATCGCGTCGGCATCGATGATTAAAGGGACCTTAACACGGGGTAGCAATTGGAACAAGAAATCTGCGGTCTCCGGGTGCGTCGTGATACCCGGGCCGACCACGACCACGTCGGTCTTGTCCAGGAGCGGCGCAAGCTTCGCGAATGCCCGGCTGCTGATCGTACCCTCCGCGGTCTGGGCAAGGGGAACCTTTACGACCTCGAGGAGCTTCGGATCCAGTTTATCGATCACAACTTCCGGAGCGGCAAGGCGCACGTAACCGGCGCCGATCTTCAGCGCGGATAACGCTGACATCGCCGCCGCGCCCGAGAACCCGCGCGCACCGGCTATGACCAGCACGTTCCCGAAAGTCCCCTTATTACCGTCAGGGAGCCGGCTGGGCATGATCTTGAAAATATCTTCGTGCCCGGCGACCCGGGGATAGCCCGGGTCGATCATCGAGTATGGGATCCCAATGTCGACAACGTGGAGGTCGCCTGCGAAACCGCGGCCCGGGTACAGAAAGTTACCGCGCTTGGGCAGGCACATCGTGGCGGTGGCGTCAGCGTGCACGCACGCCTTTTCACAGCCGCCCGTGTTGCCGTCGATGCCGGATGGGATATCAACGGAAAACACGAAACCGCCGCAGGTATTAATCAGTTCGATGACGTCGAGAAAAATCCCTTTGGGCGCGCCTCTGAACCCGGTGCCGAAGATCGCATCCACTATGCAATCGGGTTTGAAATCGTTGCACAGCCTGCGCGCGACCCGAACCGATGATATCTCCCGGATGGAAATGGATGCGGCTTTCGCGGTCCGGTAATTGATCAGCGCTTCGCCCTTGAATTCCCTTCCCTTGCCAAGCAGCAGCACTTCCACGCGGCTGCCTGCGTTCGTCAGATGCCGCGCCATAACCAGACCGTCTCCCCCGTTGTTGCCCTGACCGCACACGATCAGGACCTTCAAACCCCTCAATCTAAAATATTCCTTAAGCACCTCAGTGCATCCGCGGCCGGCGTTTTCCATTAGTACGGCGCCGGCAATGCCCAGGGCTTTCTTGGCCCAGCCGTCGATCTTCTGCATTTCTTTGGTTGTCAGCAATCTCACGATCTCATTCCTTCCGCTCCTACAATTTTATGTAAGGCAGCATCTTAGTCAGCAGTTTGTCACTGATGCCCTTGACGTTCTTCAGGTCCGTGATCTTGCCAAAGCCGCCGTGTTTTTGCCGGTACGTAATAATGCGCTGCGCCATTACCGGTCCGATGCCGGGCAACTCCTCGAGTTCGGAAGAATCCGCGCGGTTCACCGAGATCTGCACATCGACTTTCTCGACGACGAGCGCCATGTTCCTTTTCAGGTTCTCGCGGCGCAGGTAATTGACCAGATTGAGTGCGACCAGGACAAGAATGAGCGTCCCGATGATGACCGTATCCCGTTTTTTCATGATCCCCTTTAGTACAGCGGATAAACGATCTTAAGAAGAAATTTATACATGGTATCAAGACTCTGGGCGCTGCATTTATCGATGGTATCGTCATCGGTATGCCAGTAGGAGTAGTCAAAGTCGATGACATCGACCGCGCGAATGCCGTACCTGATGAGCGCCATGTGATCATCCTTTATATAATACCGGACTTCATTCGAAAAAATGTTGGGCGCGGTCTCGGCGCCGATCTCCCATAACGAATCAACAAGCTCGGGGAAAAATTTATAGGAATTGCCTTCCTTGTAGAGCTTCAGGTCCTTGTCGCCGACCATGTCGACGACAAGGAAAAACGAGAAAGCCTCAATGCACTGGGCGGCGTAATGGAGTGACCCCACGAGCTCGGCCTCATCGATATCCTCGCCGTCAAAAAAGACAAGTTCCACGCCGATGTCCGGTGCGTATTTTTCCAGGGTATCAGCAAGGGATAAAAGCAAGGCTACGCCTGAACCGCCGTCGTTGGCGCCCGGGCTCCCTTTTTCTGAATCCCAGTGGGCGCCGATCCCGATGATCCGCCCCTTGCCGCCGAACGATTTGCTTACGTTATAGAACCAGGCACCGCGCTCGAAAAAAGAATCGATCGCCGGGTTGTTCAAATTTTTAACGATATAATCTTTAGCCGCGCGGTGACCCGCGGTGCCGGGAACCCGTTCGCCGGCAGCGCAAAATCCTTTCAGGTATTCAATCGGCGTCTCTGCATGGGCCAAGCCCGCGATCATCAACAAAGCTAAACCCGCCGCACCCGGCCGTGCCATTCTTAGAAGCTGATATTCGCCCATACGCTCACGCCCACGCGTTTGGAATCCTGGTTTGAGACCGTTTCCCTGTTCTGCGAATAGTCAAAGTTCGCGCCCCCGTTGACGCTCGAGGAAAAATTGTAAGTAAGCGCGATCAGGGTCGTCAGCGTGGTGGTATTATTGACCGGGGTTTCCATGTCGATCGCATACGAGGTTGTCCGGTTGTACCCGACGCTGAGGTTGGTGGTCAGGTTGGAATTGAACTTCAATCCCTTTAAGAACGGCAGGTTTACCCCCCGCGGTGCGCTGAACGTGTAGCCCATGGAAACAGTGCCGCCGCGGCTTAGTGTCCTCGATTCATTGACATTGCCGGCATCGTACTGGCGTCCCCGGGTTTCAGAGTACGTCACTTCCGTGGATGATGTTATCCCCCTAAGCCAGTTCGTCTGCCAGTTCACTAGCGGCGTGAAGCTCAGCATCCGCGAATCCGAATCAAGGGTCGTGCTGTCATCGATCGTGTAGCGGTATTCGTTCGTCTGGTTGTAACCCGAACTTACCGACGACGACTGCGTGTATTTTTTCAGCACCGGCAACGCTCCGATCCCTGACACGCGTACCATGGCGTTGGGGTAGGAATTCGACGTGGTCCGGTTCTCGCCGCCGGAAGGCAGGTATATCCGCTGGACCTGCCCGTTGTAACCTCCGGACAGGCTCAGGATCCGGTAATTCATACCGGAATTGACGCCGTAATTGTCAGCCATGCCGCGGCCCGGGTAACTATTCGGCGAATAACCGCTCCTCGGGATGGAATCCTGCAACCCCCACTGGTATTGAAGCGAGGGCCGGTCATAGGCCTGGAGATAGCTCGAGGTTTTCTGCCGCGTAAAGGAAAGCGAAGGGTTTTGCAGGTAATCGACGAACTGTTCGACCTGCTTCAGTACCCACGACGGCGAACCCGCGATCTGCAGGGAATCCTTTGATTCGTCCCGCAACCGCGTGATCATCTTCAGGACGCGCTTGACATCAACAGTGCCCGTGGCTCCGTACCGCACGGTATTGGAAATGTTGCGGTAATTGAAAGTATCACGGATCTCGAACCGGTAGTCCTCGTTGTACGTATTGCCGAAAGTGAGCGACGGCGTTACCAGCACCAGACTTTTCGTAATACTGCCGTTGAACGCCTGGTTGCGCGATACTTCCTGACCGATCCGCTCGCGGCCCATGACCGAGTCGCGGTTCTGCGAAAAATTGAAGGTCGTGCTGACAATGGAGTGGGGCGAGTAGTTGGTCGAGAAGGAAGAGTTCAGGGTCCGGCGGCGCGGGATATCCTGCAGATGCCGCCACGACGAATCAATGTTCGAACGGTAATAAGATTTGGGATAATTATCGGAATACATGGTGGAGAACGACAGGTTCTGCGGCATGACCGAGAATACCTGGCCCACCACCTTGAAAGATACTTTTGGATCAAGCGTGTAACTCGCGCGGTGATTGATGTTCTCGGAAGTATCGACGTACTGCGGCGAATGCGAGAAGGTCTGCGTCCGGTCGTGGCCATAGCTCAGCCGGTCGAGCGTGTTCTTCATCAGCCAGTTCTTGGAATTTGATTTGGATACGCTGAGCGTGTAAGACCGCGAAACGTTCGTCGAGATCTCGCGCTCCTGGTCTAAGGGATTGAGTTCAATGTCATCGGCCTGGGTGCCGTACCGGGGCAGCTGTTTTGATTTGCGGTAACTCAGCCCCAGTGGAAGGACGAAACCCCAGGACTCGGGCAGGAGCTTGTTCAGGCTGATATCTTCGCCGAATGCGTAGTTCTCGCCCTGCCCCTGGGTCGACATGTCCTTGGTATCGGACAGGCGCTTGAACCGGCCGTTGGAACGGTCATAGGCAAAGGTGAAATTGGAAAAATCCGCCAGGTTGAAAGACCCGTTGGACCGCATGGTCTGTCCGACCTCGTTGCGGGGCGAGATCAGGCGGATGTCATTGAACCACATCGTGTCCGAGAGCGGCGTGATATCGGCGTTGGTCAGGCTGACCTCGAAGAAACGGTTCTGCGCCAGGGACGGCTTGCCGCGGACCGAGTATGTGCCGTCGCTTACCAGGCTCGAATCATCGGCGCGTCCCTTTTTAAGCTCGGCAAAACGGGCCATGTCGATCTGGAATGTCCGGTAACCATTGATGGCAAGACCCACGGTCCCATTGGTGTAACTGGTGCTGTATTCGTAGTAGTTGCTGGAATCGGTGCCGATCCGCATGGTGATCCTGGGATCGCGCCGGAACGATTTAAGAAAAAACGTCAGCGTGTCGTACGCCCGGTAATCCTCGTATTCCTCGGTCCGGCGGTAGACCGTGCAGGTGTGATTATTTTTGATGGCTTTCAGCACAAATTCAAGACCGCCCTCGGGCTTGGGCTGGTTCGTGGTAGGATCGTATTGGATCGGTGTCGGAGACCGGTATGACGGGTGGGTTTTCGTGTTCACCGGAGTTATCTGAAAAACCTCGGACGTATCCACGCCGAACGCGCCGGTCACGCCCCGGTTCTTCCACCGGCTTCCGGTCAGGCTCAGCTTGTAGACCAGCATTGTTTCCGGTTCCGCCGCGCTGTCGAACCACACGCGGATATACCTGATGTTGTGCCAGTCCGGCTGGCCGACCATGGAATCCCACTTCAGCGAATCCTTGATCGGCACGCGGTACATCTTCCACCCCGGCTGCAGGCCGGCGTTTTCCTCGTCCACCTGGAACAAGGTGTCGCCAAGGTTCAACGAATAACTGTAATACTCGTTCTTGGCATTGAGCGAACCGTTGTTGTCGAGATCCTCGGAATCCCAGATCTCGTTCCTCTCGGTACCGTTTATCCCGCCGGAATAATCCTGGGTATAGTAATCGTCGTCGCCGTCGTCCCCCGCGATATTATCGTCGTCATCGCCGAACACACCGTCCAGCCCGGTATCCTCGGTCTGCTGGGTCCACGAGTTGGGCGGCGACAGTCTATCCTCGTCCTGCATTTGCCCGATGCCCTGGAGCGCGCCCGCCGCGTTCCTCCTCAGCTGGTCCTCGTTGATCCACGTACCCAGGTCAACATGGATCCGACCGCTATTCCCTTTAATGACGAGCTCCAGGTTCTCGGTTTCCTCGAGGTTCTTGCCAAAGACGTACTGCGTGAGCCCGGCAAACGTTGCCAGGCTGTCGGGCCGGTAGATTATTTTCAAGACCTCGGCGATCTCGGCCGGGTCCAGGGGATCTTGATAAATATCATTGGCCTGGAGCCGGTCATTGCCCTGCGGGTTATACCAGATCAACCGCTGCCGGACAAAGTTGCTGTCATTAAGACCGGCCGGTTTGGAACTGGGAACCCACAAGATCCTGGTCACCGTGGCGTCATCGCTGATCGTTGACGATTCAAGGTCATCCAGGTAAACCTTGCCTTGGGAATTAAGGTCGGAGAATGAATAGGCGTTCTCAAAATTGATATTGAACTTTGATTCGGTTTCGGTCTGGATCAAGGGCAGCCAGTCGACCGCCTGGGTCACGGCGGGAAGGTTCACCGGCAGGGCGAAATCGGTCTCAAAGACCATCCGGTTGAACGGTTCTTCCCTGAGCCCGACATGGTCCACGCCCGGATACCCCTCGGTCCGGTAAAAGAACGACGAACCCAGGGTTCCCTGGCCCAGCGCCTGCATGCTGCCCCGCACGCCGACCAGCGATTTCTGCGACAGCGAAAAGAACGGCGCGTACTCGGCGACGATGCGTACCTGAGCCGTGGGTGGTATCGGTTTCCTGAACTCCAGTTTTCCTTCGATGTAATCGACGTGATAATCCTTGATCGAATCTTGTTCCTGACCATTAAGGTACACCTTCACGCCGATCACGTTCTCGGGCAGGTCATAAATCGCTTTGGCTTCGATGGTCTTTTTATAGAGGAAATATTTGCCCGTCCCCACCATGTAGTAGGGATTCGAATATATCTCGGAATCAGGCTCGGGCAGGACGCTCGATACGAACGGCAGGGCTTGAGGGAACCTTAGGAGCCCGCGGTCCCTGAGCCAGACCCCCGTGTTCTCATCCGGCAGCTCGTCGTTGTTTTCGTCAATGCCGAGCAGCTTGTTGTAAGTCGTGCCTTCGGCGTTGCGGTCCTGCGGCTGCTGGTCCGAAGGATCGTAGTAGACCCTCAGCGAATCAAGCTTGGAACCGGCCGATACAACCTGGTAATAGTTTTTCTGTTCATAGTATTTCCAGGTCACGGACGACGTATCCATGCTGCGCGGGCAGATCAGCTTCAACTGGATCGTATCCCCGGTGGTCACGGGTTGGATCCCGACCTCGACCGTATCGCCATTACTCAGCTTTCTATACCAGACACCCAGGGCATACTGGTCCGTGCTCAATCCGGAGTTAAGTTCAAGGACCAGCCCGTATAACGTGTAATTGTCCGGCTCGCGCTGCAGGGTGAAATAGCCTTCTTCGTACTCCATCGTATCATCCGGTACATTATCGTCATTGGCGTCCAGGATCGCCCTCGCGTAATAGGTGATGCCGTCATTGTTGTTAAGACTGTTATTGTCGTCAATATAGACTTTAAGGTCAAGCAGGGTTTCACCGGGACCAAGTCCGAGCCAGAAGAATTGCCGCTTGGCGTATTCATTATCCCACATGATGCTGGTATCCGATTTAATGCCGCCCTCAATGACCATTTCCTGGGACGAGGTCTGCTCGTTGGAAGCGATCGCGACGATATCAACGGGGCCGACCTTGGCCATCGATTTTATGCCGAACAATCCGCTGTGCGACGGGATGTCACCGGTATAAGCCGTGCCCGGGATCGACAGCTGGGTGTCACCGCCCTCGATCTCCCGGATGATCTCGTCTTCCTTGCCCTTGTACGTAACCGTGATCTTGTTTTGAGTATCGTCTATCCTTTCCGAGTTATGGTCGATATAGACCTTCATGCGGTCGCCGACCTCGCCGTCCAGGTTGATCGCCATCTCCTGCTTCATCTCCAGCTCCGGGAAGAACGACGGCTGTTGTGAACCGGCTATGCTGGACACGAAAGTCTGGCTGCCGCCCATCGTGATCTTCACGTAACCGCCGACATCGAGCTTTCCGGTCTCGCCCATGAATTCGCTGAATCCGCCCTTGGGCAGCGGTATCTCGAAAGTTCCGATTAATCCCTTGCTCGCGTACCCGCCCTGCTTGACCATGTCCTTTTTCAACTCTTCCAGGAGCGATTTTTGGTTGTTGTACAACAGGTTCGCCGCAAAATAATCATCCAGCGACTTGATACTGTCAATGGCGAAAACCTGACCCTGGATCGTACGCGCGAAAACGACAAAATTGTCTTCCAGGTTGATGAACACCTTGGTCTCGTAAGGGGACGCCAATTGCGCGAAAAATACCAGCGCGAACACGGTTGTCATGAAGAGCTCGCTACTCTTTCCTGGTTTTAATTCTATCCACGATCGACTGGGCGTCAAGGCCGACCGTCTTGAGCAGCACCTCGCGCGGTCCGTGCTCGACGAAATTGTCGGGCAGTCCGATCGTCGTGATCGAGACGCCGGAGCTCATCGACCGGCAGAAATCGGTAACCGCGCTGCCAAAGCCGCCGATCATCGCGTTCTCCTCGATCGTTACGATGCGCGCGGCTTTTTTCAACAGGTCTTTCAACATTTGGGTGTCCAGCGGCTTAGCGAAACGGGCATTGATGATCAAAGGATCATACCCTTTTGCCTGGAGCAATGGCAATGCTTCGACGGCTTTTTGCACCATCGAGCCGATCGCGAGGATCGCCAGGTCATTTTTCCCGCCCTGGTGAATAACCTCCCAGGTGCCGATCTTAAGCTCAGCCGGATCGCTGTTCTTGATCACGCTGCAACTTCCCCTGGGATAGCGGATAACAAAAGGCCCTTTGCGGTAATTAACCGCGGTTTTGAGCAGGGCGATCAGTTCCTCGCCGTCCTTGGGCGCGCTGACCACGGTATTGGGCACGCAACCGAAGAACGAAAGGTCGAACGGACCGTGATGCGTGGGCCCGTCCTCGCCGACCAGACCGGCGCGGTCAACGCAGAAGACCACCGGCGCTTTCTGCAGGCACACGTCATGGATTATCTGGTCATAGGCGCGCTGGAGGAACGTCGAATAGATCGCGCAAACCGGGATATAACCAGCAAGGGCGAGCGCGCTGGCCGTCGTGACCGCGTGTTGTTCGGTTATTCCCACGTCGAAGAAGCGGTCGGGCAGTTCCTCGCGGAACCTCGCCAATCCGGTGCCCAGGCACATCCCCGCCGTGATGGCGACGATCTTCGGGTTCTGCTTCGCAAGTGCGAGCAGGGCGTCGCCGAACACATCGGTGTACGAAATTTGTTTTGGTTTTTCCTTGCCGGTCAAAACATCGTAAGCGCCGATACCGTGGAACCGTTCGGGCTCGTCCTCGGCCGGCTTGTAGCCCTTGCCTTTGCGGGTCACGACATGGACTAAACGGGGTCCTTTCATATCCTTGACCCTGGTCAGCGTGTCGATCAGATCGTTGAGCTTGTGACCGTCCAACGGTCCGATATACCGGAAACCAAGTTCCTCGAAGATCACGGCCGGCGCGTAGAGACCCTTAAGGCCTTCCTGAATCCGCTTCGCGAAATTCCTGCCGCGCTCGCGCATATAGGGAGGAAATTTCCCTATGAACATCCACAGATCGTCGCGGAACCGGTTATAGGTCCGCGTCGTGATGATCTTGGTCAGATACTGGGAGAGCGCGCCGACCGATTCGCCGATCGACCGCTCGTTGTCGTTGAGGACGACCATTACGTCCTTTTTCATATGGCCTATATGGTTCAGCGCTTCAAATGCCATGCCCGTGGCCAGCGATCCGTCGCCGATCACGCTGATGATCTTGTACTTTTCATTGTTCAGGTCGCGGGCCAGGACGAACCCCGCGGCCGCGGACAAAGAGGTCGATGAATGTCCGGTATCGAAAACGTCGAACCGGGATTCCTTGCGCTTGGGAAATCCGCTGATGCCCTTGTGTTTGCGCAGGGTCTTGAACGCTGCATACCTGCCGGTCACAAGCTTCTGGGCATAGGTCTGGTGACCCACGTCCCAGATGATCTTATCCTGTTCCGCGTCAAAGACGCGGTACAGCGCAAGCGTCAGTTCCACGACGCCCAGAGAGGGCGCGAGGTGCCCGCCCGTCTTCGAGCAGGTCTGGATCATTTCATTGCGGATCTCCTGGCATAGAACCTGGAGCTGTTCCAGTGACAGTTCTTTTAGGTCATTGGGATTTTTGATATTTTCAAGGATAGACATTTCAGTTATTGGTTATCGCGATAGTATGTTATATCTATATAGAAATCTATACTGGGTTACCTGTTAAAATGTTCGGTTTAAAATGAAATCCGTGAGTTCGCTGAAAACATTGAAACGCGCGCCCAATTTCAGGAAACGTTTTTTTGCCAGGGCCGCATACCGCTGGGCGCGGAACCGCGCACCGTCGAGCCCGTATACGCGGAGCGCCGTCAATTTTCCCGCCTTGTCGTCTTTCCCAGGTGTCTTACCGAGACTGTCCTTTTTACCGACCATGTCGAGGATATCATCAGTGTACTGGAACAGGATCCCCATGAAGATCCCGGCAGAATAAAGGGTATCTATCACTGCCCGCGCGGCCCGCGCCATGATCGCGCCCGCCTGGATCGATACCGCGATGAACTTCGCGGTCTTATTCAGATGGATAAGTCTCAATGTCTTCGGGTTCAATTCCTTGTGTTCCTCGATATCCAGGACCTGACCATAAACGATCCCTTTGGGCCCGACCGCCCGGCTGACGGTCGCGACCACTTCCATTTTTTCAGGGGCATGGTCGGCACCTGCGGTCATAAGTTCATAAGCGTAGGCGTATAACCCGTCGCCGGCAAGGATCGCCCTGGCTTCGCCAAATTTCTTGTGGGACGACTCGCGCCCGCGGCGAAAATCATCGTTGTCCATGGACGGCAGGTCATCATGGATGAGCGAGTACGTATGGATGAGCTCCAGGCTGCACGCGACACCCATGATCCCGGCAGTATCGGTACCGCCGCTGGCTTCATAGCTGGCGATCGCCAATATCGGACGGATCCTTTTGCCTTGTTCCAGGGAATACTGCATGACATTGTAGAAAGGATTTCCGCCGGCGAAATATCTTTTTAGAGCGTCGTCAACCACTGCCTTCTTTTCTTTCAAATACATATTTATGTCCATCTTAAGTGTTATAATTTTAACGCAAAATGGCCTTTTGTCAAGAGGTACTGCAGAGATTTCTGCTCTGCCTTACCTCCCCCTTGATGGGGGAGGATAGAGGTGGGGTTGACTGTTGTATCTTATTCGTTACCCTTTTATGTATTTCACCCTCCCCTTTATCCCCTCCCGTCAAGGGAGGGGAAGTGTTGGAGGAACATATATTTTAATGTAGAGAGCATTAAAAATTAAAAAATCTGGGCATTGATTTATGAGTTAAGATATATATTGTATATAATATATGGAATTTTTGGATAGAAACTTAAACGGTTCGGTGTTCATATGCGCGGGAGAACCATCCGGCGATCTCTATGGAGCGTATTTCGCTGATCTGATCAAAAAAGATCATTCAAAAATAAAGTTCTATGGTATCGGCGGACCCAGAATGGCCCGGTCCGGTGTTGAGATCCTTGGTGATTATCAGGGAATGTCCATGATGACCTTTGGATTTTCCGCTGGTTTATCAGGGATCGTCCAAAATTACCGGGCGTATCGCAAGATCTGCCGTTTGATCCGGAGAACAAAGCCGGAGACCTTTATCGCGGTCGCTTACCCGGGCGTGAACCTCCTGCTTGGCAGGTACGCGAAAGATCATGGAATGAAAGTCTACTATCTCATGCCGCCCCAGATCTGGGCGTGGGGCGCTTTCAGGAAATATTTTCTGAAAAAATGGACCGACCAGGTGATATCGCTTTTTCCGTTCGAGCACCGGTTTCTTCAGCAACTGGGCATGCATTCCATCCTGCTGGAAAATCCACTCCGCCAGGAATTGCAGAAATACCGGCGCCGCGATCACAAGAAACGCATTGGCTTCATGCCTGGTTCGCGTCCCGGCATGATCAGGCGGAATATGACCGTTATACAAAAGTTAGCGGCTGCCATGAAAGCTCAAAAAGCCGGCGCTGGCACTGAATATGTTCTCATCTTTCCCCCATCAATGGATAGCTCCCCGTTCCCGCTTCCCAGCCCCAACCCATTCATTATATCTTATGATCATTACCAGGCAATGCGCGACTGCGATCTTCTGGTCACCTGCTCGGGCACGGCGTCCCTGGAAGCCGCGTTCATGGGTATCCCCCAGGTCTTTTTCCATCGGCCTTCGTTCTTTGACTACCACATCGCCCGGCATTTTATCCGCTTGAAGGAATACAACCTTGCGAACCTGTATTTTGAAAAAAAAATTGCACCATCATATATCTGCCGGAGCATCAAAGACCTGGTCGCGCTGTTGACTAAGCACCTGATTTGAGGTATAATTAATCAGGCAATGGAAATCGCTAACCTGGTGACCCATCCTTTCGGCATCGGTGAAAAACTTATTTTAGAATTGATGAAGCAGGGCGAGACCGTCCACACGGTCTACGCTTCGCCCAAGGACGTGCCCATGTCCTTGCTCGGCAAACCGCGGTTGAAATGGGGATTTTACAAGTTCGAGGGCGACAAGGATCTGAACATGGAAAAAGGCCTACCCCGGAAAGTGGAGACTGTTTTCCATATCTTCGACCTTTACGGCGGTTCCATCCCCCGACTGATGATGGCCAACACCATGACTACGGTCCTACTCCTGGATTGGGCGAAAAAGGTCGGCGCCAAACAGTTCATCTTCGTTTCCACGGGCGAGGTTTACGGTAATGGCAGGGCGTGTTCTGAGACCACGCCATATAACCCCCGCAGCGCCTACGCAACCACGAAATTCCAATCCGAGATCATTTCGCGCTATTATAGCCGGAGCATTGCGCTCAAGACCGTGCGGCTGTTCTTCCCTTTCGGAAAAGGCATGAACCAGGGATACATACACAACCTAGTCGAGTCCGTGAAAACGAACGGCACGATCGAAACCGAATACGGAACGATAACGCCGACCTACGCAGATGACGTTATCGGACCGCTGATCAAAGTCCGCGGTGTCAATGACGTCATCGGCTTCAATTTCTGCGGGAATCCCATGGCTGTGGCCGACGTGGTCAAAGTCATTGAAGGCGCGCTCAACAAAACCGCCAAAAAAGTCGTCATGGGTAAGGCGGAGTTGACCGGGAACAATGCCAAGGCGAGAGAATTGCTCGGATTCAGGGAAACGCCGTTTGACCAGGCAGTGCGGCAATCGTTCGGTTCCTAAATCCGCGGTTTTGGCTATGATCCATTCTTTGATCCATCATTAGATGCATCATCCTCTGTTCACAGCCAGTCTGCCATTATGATCGACATCCTGCTGGTCAATCCCCGGGAAACCGGAAGGTTCTTTGAAAAAATGCCGCCGCTGGGCCCGGCATCGATCGCCGCAAACCTGGAAAAAAACGAATACTCGGTAAAGATCATCGATTTCGAGATCGAAAAGCAACCGCTTGAATACTGGTTGAACCGTTTTCATCCGCGGTTTCTTGGTATCTCAGGGACGACCCACACGCGTTTTGAAGCGTTCCGGCTCGCGCGTGAAGCCAAGGCCTTTGATAAAACGATCACCGTCGTTTATGGCGGCGTTCACGCCTCATGCGCTGCGGTTAACACGCTCAACAAAATTCCTGAGATCGATTTTATCGTCCGCGGCGAGGGTGAAGAGACGGTCGTCAACATGATCAAGGCGTATAAGACCGACCTTGACTTCTCCATCATCCGGGGGCTTGCTTACCGGGGGGATGGCGTGATAATTGACAACCCCCAGGCGCACCGCGCCGATCTTAATGACCTCCCCATGCCCGCGTACCATCTCCTTGACATGAAACGTTACTCGCTCAGGATGCCGTTCAATAACCGGAAAGGGATCTCCCTGATCACGTCGCGCGGCTGCCAGGCGCGATGCACCTTCTGCTCGGCAAGCCATATGTTCAGCCATCTGGTCACGACAAGATCAGCTCCGCTCGTGGCCGACGAGATCTCCCGGCTTTTCACGGCTTATGGTTATGAAGCGGTCAAGATCTTCGACAGCACATTCACGATAGATCGCGATCACGCGCTCGGATTCTGCCGTGAGATCACAAACCGCGACCTGAAATTCCCCTGGGAATGCGAGATCAGGGTTGGTACGGTCGATATAGAACTCCTCGAAAAGATGCAGGAAGCGGGCTGCTATCATGTCGACGTCGGCATCGAATCCGGCAGCCAGAAGGTCCTCGACCTGATGCGCAAGGGCATAACCGTGGAACAGGCGCATGATACTCTCCAGCTGTGTCATAAGATCGGTCTCAAGATCAAAGCGTTCTTTTCCTATGGACATATCGGCGAAACCATGAAAGATGTGGATATGACCTTCGCCTTCATTGAAAAGCATAAGGACATGATCGACGTGGTCGCCAGCGGCGCCGGCGTGAGGATCTATCCCGGAACATATCTGGAAACATACGCCCGCAAGAACGATCTGCTCCCGGCTGATTTTGAGTGGAGCCTGCCGTACGAGGATGAGCGACTCGAGTCGATCTTCCAGACGCCATCCGTACCGGTTTTGATCCAGGCGCAGCTGGGGTATGCCGAACTGGAGAAGATCGCGCTCCGGATATATGGTAACCGATATCGCGGCTGGGACGGATTCAAGCTTGGGCTGACCAAAGTGACCGATCCGGTCAAGCTGCGTAAGTTAACCCGGGTCATGAAATTAAAGTTGAAGGATAGATTTAAAAAGCCAGATCCAGACAAAACTTGAAGATCCTGCACGTGACGTTCGAGAATTTTCAGGATGTACCCGGGCTCCTGAGCCGCAGCCACGCTTTTTTCGGCGATCAGGGAGCATTGGTAACGATGTCGCGCTCAAAACTGGGGTTTCCGAACGGCATTCTGCTTAATTATCCGATGCTGAACTCGCCGGTCATACGCCGCATGCGTTCGCTGACCGGCCGGGAGAACGTGAACGTGCCGGGCGACCGGCTCAGTCTGCGCATCCGGGGAAACCACTGGGGCAAGCGTCTTTTTCTGAAAACACGGGACCTGCTTTGGCTCCAGCGCCTGCATAATGCGTGGCAGCAGGATGAACTCGATAGTTATGATATCTACCATTTTGACGGTGACATGCCGTTCATCTTCGGTGACCGGATCCTCAAAAAACTAAAGGACAAAAAAAAACACCTGGTAACGCACTTCTTCGGCACTGATCTGCGCAAATGGGGTATGAACCCCTATCTCAAAAACGATGCCGAGCTCAGGTTCACGTCCGAGGTTGACCATACAAAGATCGATCCTTCATTGATATTTGTGCCCATACCTTACGAGGCTGACCGCGTGATGCCCCGGGATAGTGAAAACGCAGTTCTCAGGATCGGGCATTCGCCGACCCGGCGCACCGCTAAAGGTACGCAGGATATCATGGATTCGATCGCCCGGATCCAGCGAAAAAGCAAGCCCAGGTTCGAGTTCGTGCTCATCGAGAACGTCTCCCACCGCCGGTGCATGGAGATCAAGGCGACCTGCGACATCGGCATTGACCAGGTCGGGAATTACGCGGGCACGGCGTATGGCCGGAGCGGATTGGAATTCCTCGCCCTTGGCAAACCGACGATCACCGAGATACCGGATGAATATGAACATCTTCTACCCGGCCATCCTTTTATAAAAGCCACCAAGGATACTCTGACCGGCGTGATCGCAAGGACGCTGGAAAATGGCGATCTGCGGCGGCAAAAACGAAAACAGGGTATTGACTGGGTTAGAACATTCCCCCATCCCCGGCGCATCATCTCCCTCATGTATGATGAATACCACAGGCTGGGTTGGAAGTGAACATTGTCGCCGATGAGCAGATCGCCTTTGTCCGTGAAGTATTCAGCCGCATCGGTAAGGTCCAGACCCTGCCGGCTGGCGCTATCACGGCAACGGCGGTGCGGCATGCCGACCTGCTTATCATCCGATCGGTAACAAAAGTTTCGGACGCGCTTCTCCGCGGTTCACGGATCAGGATCATCGGTACGGTCACGAGCGGTATTGACCATGTGGATGCCGGTGCCCTGCGTGGCCGCAGGATCAAGTTGATCCGCGCGCCGGGCTGTAACGCGCGGGCAGTGGCTGAATACGTCCTTGCCGGCATCATTGCGGTCGCGGAAAAAAAGGGTTTTGTACTGAACGGCAAGACCATTGGGATCATTGGCGTCGGTCATGTAGGGTCCCTGGTCGCCCGGTTCTGCCGGGCCATGGGAATGAAACTGATGCTTAACGACCCACTGCTCGCGGCAAGATCAGGAATTAAAAAACACCGGTTCAAACCGATCGCCGAGATCCTGAATAATGCCGATATCATTACCCTGCATGTGCCCCTGACCACTATTGGCAGATACGCCACCCGGCATATGGTCAATGATGAATTTTTCGCGCGGTTAAAGAAAAAAGCCGTCCTTATTAACACATCGCGGGGAGCGGTCATAGATGAAAACGCTCTGATCAGAGCCATACGGATGAGCAAGATCAGCGCGCTTGTGCTTGATGTCTGGGAACATGAACCCGGGATCAACCGTGCCGTGCTCGATATCGCCGATATCGGAACTCAACATATCGCCGGGCATTCATTCCTGGGCCGGCTTCGCGGTACAGCCATGGTCTATGACCAGTTCTACCGGGTCCTTGGTCTTAAAAGTTCAGGGGGCTGGTCTCCCCTGAGCCTTGCTCCGGCAAGCCGTCTCCAAACCGTATCAGTTACGTGGCGCGAAAATCCGGAGGAAGAAGCAATCCGGAAACTTGTTCATAAGATCTACGATCCAGTGTCAGATGGCCGTAAATTGCGAAAGTATCTGAAATTACCGCGGTCAGAGCAGTCCCGGTATTTTGAACGCTTGCGCGATTCTTATCCTCTACGCCCCGAATTTGGAGAAATCCGGATCGCCTGCCGGCAATGTCCTGAAGGTCTAATAAAAAAGTTGACCACACTTGGGTTTATCGTCTGAGCATTGTCCAATCCCCCCCACCCTACGCTCCTCCCACAGGGACACCAATTATCATGAAAGGTCCTTTTCCACGTCGCCCTCGAGGGGGGAGGAAAAAGGAGGGGGTGAATTTTTTGTTTATGATAGGTTGTTGTCTGTTACTGGATTTACCGCGCATTGACATTTTTGCGCGATTGCATATAATATAAGTTATTCGCGGGAGTAGCTCAGTGGTGGAGCATCACCTTGCCAAGGTGAGGGTCGCGGGTTCAAATCCCGTCTCCCGCTGTAAATTCGGCCCACAGTCACCAAACGTAGTGCAGGTGAATGTGGTAGCCGAATTTAAATCAGCCTTCCTAATATCTTTATCAAAGGACTGATTTAGTCTCGTCCTCATCATTATTATAACAATAGAAAAGACGAGGCAACATCCCGTTACTGCGGTCTTTTGCAGTAAACGGGATTTCCTATTTATATGATAAAATCGAATAATAACGAATAATACTAATTCGTAACATTCGCTTTTCTTATTCCTCTTTATGTCGGGAACCGGTTTTTGCTTTCTTCTTCCTTCGCCTTTTCTTCCTTATGCTTTCTTATGACATCTTCCCGTCGCTTCTGTTCGCCTTTTTGCAGCGCTGAAATGATGATCCACAGCACCGCCAGAACGATCACCAAGCCGATTATGATAAATAGCATATTAAATACCTCCTCTTATTAGCATTGTTATTTCTTTTCCTTTTGTCCTTCATCCTTATCTTTATCCTTACCCTTCAGACCTTTGATCATCCGGTCCAGCCATTGAGACATTTGTTTTTGTGATTCTTTCTGTTGTTTCAGTATCTTTGGTTCTTTGTCCCGGTCATGGACCGACGGATCATAAAGGCAGTTCAGAAGATCGGTTATCTTCCAGAGAACCGGGATGATCAGAGTTGGTGCGTAGACATCGACACTGCGCAGGTGAATAGTGTCGTTCCGCAACTGTCTGATGAGCTCGATCTCTTTCTTGCCGATCCGTTCAGGCAATACTCCGTTCTTTTTCAGCCACTTGAGGATCGACCATATAGACGAGTTGACCTCTTCAAAACCAACCAAGACCCAGCCTTCCCACAGCCGCTGCATTACGATATCGTAATTCCTGTTAACGATCAGCGATTCCTTACCGCGGATCAAGTGGCACTTGTCAGGCAGACCACCGATGAACCGGTCCCTGATCGCCGTTTCGGTCAGCAGAAAAAGGTATGCGGCGCAAAGCGAATAGAATTCATATTCATAATACCCATATAGGCATATTTGCTTGGCGAAATCGAGCAATTCACGGGTCCGGGCCGGTACTTTGTTGCTTACTGGCACCTGAGATAAGAGATCTTTCAGCGTATCAAGATCGATCCCGTGTTCTAAGTTCCGTTTATCAGGCTGGCATAATGTCTTCGCCATAATATTTATTTGTTTTATTGTATCGATTTTCTTGAAATAATCAAGACGTAGATGGGAGTTAAGCCATAAGGCTTTTATTAAACTCTTACGAGTTAATTCCTTTCATCCCTTCATCTCCTTATCCCTGCTTCCCTGCTTCTCTTCTTCTCTTCTTCTCTTCATCCCTGCATCACTTCATTATTTCTTCGCACTCCGGTTCCCAGGCTGGATCAACGATGCATAAAAAATCAAGCGTTCTTTTCCCGATGTTTTCCACCCATTGCACCGTACCCGGCGGAATATAAACCGCATCGTTCTCCCTGACCACGTTTTCCTCTTTGTCAATATGCATAATGCCGACGCCCCTGAGTACATAATAGATCTCAGAATACTTCAGTTTGTGCGGTTTGGTCTTTTGCCCGGTTTGAACCTGCGCCTGGGCTAGACTGTAGCGGATGTTCAAATTGTCTTTTTTAGGATTGAAGACTTCCCGCAGGAATGACCCGTCACCGACGGTGAATTGTTTACAGTCTTTCAAATTTATTATTTTCATCTGTAATTCTAACCATATTATATTAAAAATCAAGATAATAACACCTGGTCTTTCAGGTTTTTCTGGTCTAGCCAGTCTTTCTGGTCTAGCTGGTTTTTTAATTTTTACCTGATATCCTGATACTCTGATATACTTTTTTATTATTCCCGTCATTGATTTTTTCTTGTACGCGTATATAATCGCTCTATGTTCGATCTATTCGCATCCGGACTTAAACTGAAAAGCCAAAAGATAACAAGCGGTCAGGCGATCGAAGTCATGCCCCCGCCAAAAAAAGTTCATATCCCATTTTCCCAGCACCAGGGCAACCCAGCCCGGCCTGTCGTCAGCATCGGCGATCATGTCAAAGCCGGCACCGTGATCGCAGAGGCCGAAGGGTTTGTATCGGTACCAGTGCATGCCAGCATTTCCGGCACGGTCACCGCCGTTCAAAGGCACCCCCATCCGGTCCTGGGACATAGCCTGGCCTGCACCGTGGAAGCGGATGAAAGCGATGAATGGAAAAATCCTGCGCAGACTCATCAATCCTATGAAAACCTTCCAGTCCCGGAACTGCTCAAGAAGATAAAAGGAGCCGGTGTGGTCGGCCTGGGCGGCGGTGCCTTCCCGACCCATGTAAAACTTGCGCCCCCCGATGACATCAAGATCGACACGCTGCTTATCAACGGCTGTGAATGCGAACCCATGCTTACCGCAGATTACCGCCTTATGCTGGAATACCCGGTGGGCATCGTGGAGGGCGCGAAAATATTCCAGAAAATACTGGGGACACCGAAACTTGTCTTTGTGCTCGAAAACAACAAAACCGGCGCTGCCCACGCCCTGGAAAAAGAAGGGGCGGTAGTGCGCATCATAAGAGCACGCTACCCGGCTGGTCATGAAAAACAACTCATCAAGAGCGTTCTAAGGCGCACCGTGCCTCTCGAGAAATTACCCTGGCACGCCGGTTGTGTCGTTCAGAATATCGCGACCTGCCATGCCGCGTTCCAGGCGATCCGTTTCGGCAAACCGCTGATCGAGCGGGTAATAACGGTCTCGGGCGAAGGGGTCAGAGAACCGAAGAACATCATGGTGCGCATCGGGACACCGCTCGAAGATATCATAAACTTCTGCGGCGGCTATGCGGCGAAACCGCGGAAAATAATTTTCGGCGGACCGATGATGGGTATCGCCCAGTTCGCTCCTGACGTGCCGGTCATCAAGTGCACGACCGGCATAATCGTAAAATTACGGGAACGTTCTGAACCGGAAACCTCCTGCGTCCGGTGCGCGCGGTGCGTCGATGTCTGCCCGATGAAACTCATGCCCTGCGAAATGGTCAAATATGTCAAACACAACGAATTCAACAAGGCCGATGATCTCGGTACGCGCGCCTGCATTGAATGCGGCTGCTGCGCTTATGTCTGCCCGGCTAAGATACCGCTCGTCCATTACTTCAAATACGGCAAGACCGAGATCCAGAGAATAAGGTCATGAAACAAACTAAGGACCAGGGCCCTGGAACGAGTCGGTCCCGGTCTGGGGACCGGGAAAACGATCTGCTGACTGTATCAGCATCGCCACACATGCGCGCGCCCTACAGCACGCGCCGGGCAATGCAGCTGGTGATCATTGCGCTGGTTCCCGTCTTTGCGGCCAGTGTGTTTTTCTTCGGTTACAAAGCCCTGCTGGTCACGCTGGTAAGCGTCGCGTCGTGCATCGGCTGGGAAGTGCTTAGCCAGCGAGTCATGAACCGGCCGGTCACGGTTTCTGATGGCAGCGCGGTCATCACCGGCATGCTGCTGGCATTTAACCTGCCGCCAGGCGTGCCGTTATGGATACCCGTTGCCGGCTCCTTTTTCGCGATCGTCGTCGTGAAGCAGCTGTTCGGCGGACTGGGCAGCAATTTTGTGAATCCAGCCTTAGCTGGACGGGTGTTCCTCATGGCATCCTGGCCTGCCCTGATGACAACCGGGTGGCTGGCGCCGGCTTATGGTACGGTATCGGGCATGGACGCGGTCACCGCCGCGACGCCGCTGTCGCTGATGAAAAATGCCGCGCTGTACGGCGATCCGAGCTATATTATCCAGGGCCTTAATTCATGGTCCACCCTGCGGCACCTTTTCCTTGGTTCGGTGGGCGGTTGCACCGGCGAAACATCGGCGCTTGTGCTCATTATAACAGGCTTGTTCCTTGTCATAGTCCGATTGACCGATTTCCGGATTGTCACCGGCTATCTTGCAACTTTTATCGTTCTCGTCCTTGTTCTGCCGGTCCACGGGAACCTTTGGTTCCAACTTTTTTCCGGAGGACTGCTCCTGGGTGCTTTCTTCATGGCAACCGACTGGGTAACAACGCCCGTGACCAAAACCGGACGCTGGATATTCGGGATCGGCTGCGGCATTTTTACGGTCTTGATCCGTTTGTGGGGCAGTTATCCGGAAGGCGTATCCTACGCCATTCTACTCATGAATATCTGCACGCCGCTGATTAACCAGCTGACCGGGGAAAGGATCTTCGGCACACCGGCGCGCATACCGTTCTGGACGCGTCATATTAGATCAGTGGAGGTAAAAAAATGAAACTAAGTGGAAAAGTGATACCGCTGATCATGCTGGCTGCGGTCATTTGCCTTAGCATTTTTGTACTATCATTCGTCTATGCCTTTACCGAAGCGCCGGCCGATACAGCAGCCAACAGGATCGCTTTCGCTGACCTTCACCGGGTAATCGACGCTTACGATTTTGTATCGATCAGACCCGATACGGTATGGCAAGCCGTGGATTCGACAAAAAATCCGGTCGGGATCGTATTTCGCCTTTTTCCCAAGGGCTATGCAGGGAAGATCCCGGTCACGGCCGGCATCGATCTCGCAGGGATCATCACCGGGATCACGATCGCCGGTCAGGGAGAGATCCTCAAGGAAACACGCGGTCTGGGCAGCCGCATCCTTGAACCATGGTTCGCAGAGCAGTTCAAGGGCAAATCCGAATACCAGGTTAAGCTCAAAAAAGACGGCGGGGACATCGACGCGATAACCGGCGCCACTGTTTCCTCGCGGGCGGTCTGCAATGGTATCAACAAAGGCACCGCCGCGTTTAAGTGTTTTCTCGCTGACACGACAAAGAAAGGTTTCATCAGCAAGGTGCTCCCGGATGCCGGACAGACGATCGATATTATCAAGGACACCGCGTGGTACGCCCTGCGGGGCTGCGATACCCTGGGCATCGCGTTTGTCGGGTTCTGCTTCGGATACCTGGACACGATCTCGTTCCTGGTCGGCGTGGGCAGGGACTCGAATATCACGGGTATCGAGATCCAGCAGTCACAGGAAACCGAGGGAATGGGTGAGCTGATCAGAGAGAGCGAGTTCCTCGATAAGTTCAAGCAGGGAAAACCCGAAGCCATTACCGGCGCGACGATCTCTTCAAGCGCCGTGATCAAGGCTGTCGATGAAGCGATGAAGCGCTTCATAGTTTATATCAAGTGAAACAACCCGCGCTTATCCCGTTTTCAGCCGCTGACACAAAAGAAAATCCCTCAATGTGCTGGCTCCTGGGTCTGTGTCCGGTCCTTGCAGTCACAACTTCGACCATAAACAGCATCGCGATCAGCGCTGTTTTTTTCATCGTTCTTGTCATGACGAAACTGGCCATGGCGGTGACCAGGAAATGGACTGATCCCGGTGCCGGCATCACTGTTTTTCTGCTCCTGATCATAAGTTCAACACTGACCGCGACCGCAGATATGGGCACAAAGACATTTTTCCCCGATTTGCACATCTCACTGGGTATATACCTGTCATTGATCGCCGTTAATTGTATGATCATTTCGCGACCGAATAAAAGGACCATTACTGACGCTTTAAAAACCGGCCTGGGTTATGTAGTGATCATTGTGATCATAGGAATCGCGCGGGAAGTGCTGGGCAAGGGCACCCTGCTCGGTGATACAATACTGGGAAGCGGTTTCCGGGCATCACCCGTATCATTCTTTATTCTGCCGTCGGGCGCTTTCCTGGTCATGGCATTTATAATTGCCTTTATCAATTCACACCACGGACAGCGCAAACTACAAGAACAAAACCGTGGTAAAACATAAAGAATAGACTGTATGCAGGCGGCCATGAAGTACGCATGGTTCATCATCATAGGGTCGGTCTTTGTCAACAACCTGATCCTGGTGCGGTTCTTGGGGATATGCACGCTTTTCTGTCCCGGCGCGAAGCTGAAAGAATTCCTCAAGATCAGCATAACGCTCATGGCGGTCATGATCGCCTCATCATGGCTCGGCTGGATTGCCTACTACGGGATCCTGAAACCCTTGAACCTGATTTTTCTTAAACTCCCCGTGTTCGTGCTGCTTACCGCCGTTTTGGTGCAAGCAGCGGTCTTTTTCTTTAGGAAAAAAATGCCGGGTCTGCACGTGTTACTGGGTGGTTATCTGCTTTTATTCACAGCTCATTGCGCGGTACTGGGGATAATATTACTGGCTATTGAACAAAACCTGGATTTCCTGCAGACCACAGCATTCACCCTGGGCAGCGGTCTGGGCGGACTCCTGGTCATGCTGGTGTTCTCTGCGATCAGGGAAAGTGTCAAATTCGCACCGGTTCCGCGCGCGTTCAAGGGCTACGCTATCGACTTTGTTGCCTTAAGCCTTATGTCTCTGGCGTTTTTGGGGTTTATCGGCTTTCTGGGAATATTTTAACAGTTTAAACCAATACAGAATTAATTGAATTTTATTTTAGAATTGATAATATTGTAAAGCTCATCGTGCGATGGTTTTTAATCCAATTAGTTGGCTCTGGTCTTTTATCGACTGGCGGATATGTAGTCCGCTGGCCGGCTAGCCTTTCGAATACTTCCGATATTCTATTGATTTTGAAGTGCAGAATGCAACAAAAATTTCAGAAAATTACTGATTTATCCAAACAAAACTATATTCGACTGCGCATAATAAAATTATTTACCCGGCCCGTGCTTTGACGGCGGGACCGTCTTTTTGGGTTCGGCTTTCCGCGTTTTACTGTCCTTGTCCTCGTCTTTGTTATCATCCTTATCATTATCTTTATCTTTATTATTATCCCGTCTGAACAGGTCCTTGAACTTTGACTCCAGCTGCTTTATCCTGTCAAAATCCTTTTCCCGCTGGTCATTGACGTTGTTCGAATCGATGTCGATGATCTTGTCGCCGTTCTTGTCCGTGATGTTCTTTATCTTGCCCTTGAGGTCGAATTTCACTTCCTTGCCTTTTTCATCTGCATCATTCTTGTTATTGTCATCCTTACCCTTGCCTTCTTTGATAATATCTCCATCCTTGTTGGCCTCTTCGTTCTTTACCACGGTTTTTGTATTACCGTCGTCTTTAATGTTTCTGGCCGACTTGGGCACCGGCTGGACCGCAAAGGACAAACTCAGCAAAAGCAGTAATGTCAGGAGTAATATTTTTATCTTCATGGTCGCTCCTTGAATTATAAGGAAATTACATGCCTTGTCAACCGTTCGCGCGGACATGTCATTCCTCCCAAAGTTTCACGAACACGCGCCGGTGTTCACCCGGCTCAAGATAGATCCTGCGCGTGAGGGTCCGGTACCATGTCTTCCTGATCCTCACGACGTACTCTCCGGGTTTCAGTTCGATCGTGTACGGCGCCTTGCCGACGTATTCCTCATCACCGGTCCCGACGTTTTCAATGTAGATGCGGCATTTCTTGGGGTTCGAGACGATCCGCAGCAGGACCGGCTCCGGTTCTCTGATATTCAGTTCCAAAGACCGCCTGACCACATCGTCTGTAACCGCCTCATCGCTTTCATATTCCGGCACGTCTTTTGTCGACACCAGCAGGACGATCGTCTCAGTGCCTCCTGGACCGTTGACTTCGTACTCGAAATTGTCGTCCGGCGATGGCAGCTCGTAGACTCGGCCGGCTTTGACCCATCCTTCTTCTTCATCGTCTGCCGACGGGAACAGCCGACTGCGCTCGCCCGAAACCTCGATGTCGTAGACCGCCACATAGCAGTCGTACGGAACCCTGAAATAGATCTTGAGCTTGTCGCCGGTCTGGTACGTCAGGTCACCATTGTTTACCCAGAGCTCGATGCCGTCGCTGCTGGAAAGGGTCGCGGGAGACCCGCCCGCACCGGACGGGTCTCCTGCAGGGTTTAGGGAGGCGATCAAGCTAAGGACCAGCAATATTGCGTTCATTGTTATCTCCGCGCTCCCGGGGATGGTCTTGCCGAGCGTTCCCGGGAAGAATTATCCGTATTGCCGCCACCGTTACCGCCTTTGTCGGGTATCGAGCTCCTGTTGTTGCGCGCCTTGCTGTTGTCATTCTCTTTTTCTCGATCGCTGTTGTTATTGTCATTCCGTTCGTATGAATCATCCCGTTCCGGCTTGCGATTATCAGGCTTGTCATACTCTTCCTGATCCTGGTCGCCCTGGTCGTTCTTGTTCTGGTCCTCGTCTTCGTAATACTCGCTCCAGTCGCGCTTTTCCACGTTCGGATTCTTCGACTTGTCATTATTACCGTTATCATTGTTATATTTGCGGCCTTCCAGGTTCTTCGTCGTATTGGTCTCCTTATCAATGACCCGGTCGCTGCGCTCGTCGGCGAAGTTCTTTTCCTCAAGGTTAACCTTGCTCTTGCTGAGCTGGTATTCCTCGTTCTTGACCTCGATCTCTTTGCGCTGTTTGACTTCGTAATCCTTGCGCATCTTTTCAAGGTTGCCGCTCTTTTCCTCTTTTTGCAGCCGCTTGTACAGATCAGGGTCTTTCTCTTTTGTCAAACGCATCACTTCCTTCTCGTTGTAGGGTACGTCGATCTGACGCGGCGGCTTGTCCGGCAGGCTAATACCGTACTCGTGCGCCTTGTACTTGAAGTCGTTGTACGAATAATGCAGCTCGTACCTGACGTATCGGCCGTAACGCGGCCGCCAGTAGCAGTGTCCGCCTTCATACCACACGATGTAGTAGCCGGCACCGAAGAAATGCCAGTCCCAATTATGGCACCAATGGCAGCGGTACCAGTACCAGTCCCACCACCACGGGTGATACCACACGTAGTAGACGCAATAGTACCCGTGCGGGTAATACGCCCAGTAGTGGTCGTAGTGATGGTAGTACGGATCGTCTTGCCAGTACTCGTCGTACCAGTAATCATCACCATATTCATCTCCGTCATAATGCGCGTAGGCGAAGTTCAGGCCAAACACACCAAAAGATATGGCTGCTAGGCCCAACAAAATGATGTTCTTCATGGCATCCTCCTTTATGTTAATGCCCAATGACCAACTCTGGATTGCCGGGATCGATCTGGTATGCCCAGTCAAACACCATGTGCTCTGGTCCGACTTCGGTCACGCGGAGTTTGGCAAAATGATTGTCCCAGGTCCAGAAAACGTAAGTATGCCCCTCAACCGCCTCAACCACACCAGACGGCGACCAACCCTGGTCTGGAGCATACGTGATATCATCCATTGATTCTGTATATCCCATGTCCTGGATCAAACCGCCGCTCTTGTATACAAGCAGGTACGGGATATCGCTCGGCGAATCATAATCATAATAAATATCGCTCTGCGAATAATTCCAGGACACGATCTCGTATTCGCTGAAATCCCAGCCGGCATAAACCGGATATTCATCGACATCGTACAGCCTTATATTATACCCCTCAGGCCTCGGCGTATCGAAAACCAGCTCGTATGAAAGATCGCTCTCGTTCCCGTTTTCGTCGAAAGCCGTGATCGCGTAAAAATACGTAAGGCCGTTTTCCAATCCGTAATCAAGGAAGTAATCAAAGTTCGTTTCGCCGATCAAATAGTACGGGCCTTCCGGATCATAACTCCGGTATATTCGGTACGCTTCAAGGTCAGGTTCGTTATTCGCATACCAGTAAAGCATGACTTCTTCATCACCAGTCACCGAGGTTAATCCCCTGGGTATGGCTGGTGGTTCATTATCAGCTTCCTCATAGCAGCAAGGAGCATATATAAGGGCTCCTGCTATCAGTATCATTTTCAGAGAATTTGTTATTTTTTTAATGTTTTTCATGGTCAGCTCCTGCCTTATTTATATGCAAGGGCCATGCCAACTAAAAGCATTGAAAAACAATCACTTTTTTGATACCGTCGCACAAAAAAAGTGCAGTTTGCACAAAAGACGTGATAGACACGACTTACATCCATATGGAATATTTCCTCAGGTCCATTGTATAATATAGCATAAAGGAGGCTACAATGAAAAAGGTTCTGCTTTTAGTCTTGATACTAGCTGCATCAGTATTTTCCAAAGAAGATACGGCACCGATCGAGAAATACATTGATAAGATCAGCGTCGGCGATCCCATTGAATACAAGAATCTGAAAATATTCCCTTTGAACGTGCTTTCCGCGCTTAGCACCATGGACTATGTTACGCTTGACCAGGCCATGGATAAAGGCTGGTTAAAAATAAAGGAAAGCGGCGAAGGCGAAGTGAACACGGTCATGGTTAAGAATAATGGCGACGCGCCGGTCTTTTTACTCACTGGCGAGATGATAACCGGTGCCAAGCAGGACCGGATGCTCGAAAAAGACCTGCTCCTGCCATCGAACAGTGGCTGGGTGGAAGTTCCCGTATACTGCGTGGAACATGGCCGCTGGGTATCGGTCTCCTCTGAATTCAAGTCTGGCGGTTATGTGGTGCCCAACGCGGTGCGTCAGGCGGCCAAGATTAACCCCAGCCAGTCAGAAGTGTGGGACAAAGTGGCCGAGAACCAGGAACAACTGGGTGTCGCTTCGGGGACAGGTACTGCCCGCGATACTTATGAGGACTCGGATGTCCAGAAACGATTGGACGATTATGAGGTTAATCTCGGCAAAGTCCCGAAACTTTCAAGCACCACGATCGGAGTGGTCGTAACGACCGGCGAC
Organism: bacterium; assembly: GCA_036382775.1. Taxonomy (NCBI): domain Bacteria; species bacterium. Next base: position 67,191 of record DASVHD010000036.1, read on the forward strand.
CGGATAATCTGCTTCGACCTGTTTGCCAACAACGGTCTGCTCAAGAAACTCTGGAAAAAACTGGTCAAGTCCTATGCCATGGACGCGCTGACCGGCGAGAAGAGCACGCTGACCAAATCCGATATCAGGGAATTGCTCGAGGTCTTCGAGGACGCTCGGTTTGTCTCGACCGGGACAGCCGGTTTGGGCGATCTTTTTACGATCGAGTCGACGGTCGGTAAGGGTTCAGCCCTGACCTATGGTAAAGCCGTGGTTCACATGGACTTCTTCCCCAGTGAAGACCTCCCGACCGATGATGAAGGTGATGGACTGCGCCTTGATTTCAGACGGGATCAGAGGAACGACGACTAGAATATAAAAAAACTTGACAGAAAACCCCGCGTCTTGCCGCGGGGTTTTCTGTTTTTCTGTTAATTACTTAATTACCAATTACCATTAACTATATTACTTTACCAAAACCGCCTTTTGCGTCACGCTCTTGCCATCAGATTTAGACTCCAACCGGTAAAAATACACGCCCGGACTTACCTCTCTTCCCTTTCCATCCCTGCCATCCCACGTGACCGTCTGCCAGCCGGTTCTTTGCGCAGATCCCTGCCAGAGGATCGCGACCAGACTTCCGCTGGCGTTGTAGATTTTCAGTGCGTAGTCTTTATCAATGGCTGGCAAGCTGAATCTCACGCGGTGGCTGCCAATCCGTACCGGATTCGGGAAGAAGCTTCCAAGATCGAACCGCGCGGTATGCACTGGACTGCTGCTTTCCTCAATACCTGGCTCGGGTTCGAACGCACCGGTCAGCACCACGGCAAAAGGCTGGCGCGCGGTCACCACATTTGCCGCCATGATCCTGATCTGCCATAAGCCTGTCCTGGGGACATTTATCCGGAAACATTCGTAGGGATTGAGGCTATCATAGCGCGCCGTGGGATTGATAATAGACTGACCGCCTGTATACACGCTGCCTTTGAACGAATCTCCGTAAGCGTTGACCATCCTGACGTCCAGATTGTTGATCAATACGCGCGCGGCGCCGGCTGCGGCCGCGGTGTCGGTCCAGCAGACAACAGCCCTTAACGGTACGGTTGAATCATCGACATTGAACTGGTATTCCGCAAATTGCCCAGTGGCAAGGCCGGTCGTGTCATCATCCAGCAGCAATTCCCTTTTTTCGGGCGTCGGCAAGGCAAAATAAAGAACGGAATCGAGATCGATCCGGCCCCAGCCGATATATTCGCTGGGCACGACATATGCCCCGACATTCGGATCGCAGGATACGATGATCATCGCCTTGAGCAGGGCACCGCTGACATAATCCATGCTGTCTGCCGGATCGAGCGTGCCGCTCGGATACCAGCCTTTTCTCAGGTATTCGCGGATCAGACCGATGCAGCCGTTGCACGAAGGCGCCGCCATTGACGTGCCGCTCATGCTGGTGTACGAGTTAGTCGTGCCTTCCATGGCTGAATAGACATTACTCCCGATCGTCGAACAATCCGGTTTCACCCTGCCATCGGGTCCGGGGCCGCGGCTTGAATAAGTAGCCAGGGTTGTGGCGCTCGTACCGTTGCCCAGCGCGGCCATGGCGATGACCGATTTCGCGTTGCCGGGCTCGGTGATCCGGTACTGCGATGACTGACCCTGGTTGCCGCATGATTTTATCAGCACCACATCCTTGTTTCTCCAGCAGAACATGTCAAACTCCATTGATTTCGCCGAATATACGCCCATGGTTCCGGTCCACCAGGAGTTGGAGATAGTGTGCGTGCGCAGCTGAGGATTGCGAAGGGTATTGGTAAGCATGTCCAGGATAGTAATGTAATTATAAGACGAACTCGGGATCGGGCTCAGGTGCGAAATACGCGCTTTCTTGGAATGGCCATCCCGCACGTCTGTGCCGCCCATGGCTGAATCATTGCCCACGGTCGTGCCGCCCACATGAGTGCCATGACCGTCAGGATCACCCACGCCGCTGGCCGGCGGATAATGTTTGAACACCACGACTTTTTGATGGGTCGGGAATTCACCCGTGTCCGTAATGGAAAATGCCGGATCGCCGAATGCCCAGTGATTAACATCAAGTCCAGTGTCAGTGTATCCCAGGATCTCGTCGGTGCCGAAAATCCCCTGGCGCCAGATCGACCGGGTCGTATCATTCGGCGGCAACCCCTTCTGGTTCACCCATTGCGCAAGATCGTTCTCCGGTGCCGAGGGAAACCACTCCTCGATCCAGCAAACCGAGGGCAAACGCGTCATTTCTGGCAGCTGCGACCGTAGGCAGCTCACAAAGAAAAATTTTATTTCCGCGGTATTGGATAGATCAAGGATCTTGACCTTAAGCGCTTCCAGGGCTCCGCGCGTATCATTAACGCTTTCAGTATGGAAAATATAGACCAGGAATCTTGATTCCCGGCTGCCATTCAGGATGTTTTTGTATAATTTAAAGGCCGGCTGATAGATCCCGCTCCAGCGCACCATAGATAACTTATCGACCTCGGCCCTCACCCTGTCGTTCATCTTCACGATGAACATATTCTGCGAATGGCATCCGAGTAAGACCGCTCCGGTATTATGAAGTTGGTCGATCATGCTTGCATATATTGGACCGCGCAATTGGACGAGATAATATCCATCGCCGTCGCCCGGGTATTTGTCGCATTTCAGGTCAAGGTCATCGGGTAGAATTGGCTGCGATACGAGCGGATCAAAAGTATGATCAGTGATCCTGATAACCGCCGCGTCACCGGCAGGTTCAGGTACGTAATATCCCCTGGCCGAAGGCTGGAACGGGTTGTTAAGTGCGAACACCCACATTCCCGCAATCAGGGTTAACAACGCGATATTTTTCATAAAGCCTCCCTTACTATTTTTATCTAATTTAGGCACGAATTCTTTAAGGTAACAATTGTGTTTAGATTCTTCCCCTTCGCTGCACTCAGGGTCAGAATGACAATCTTGCAGGTCATTCTGAGGGTTTCGCCAGAAACCCGAAGAATCTCTATTCGTCAAGCAGTTATACCAAAACAACGGATTGAAAGCCACCATGAATCTGCCTACCTTTCCCCCTCTTCGATCTCGGTTATGCACTGGAGGATCTCCAGTTCATCGGCGTCGAACCAGATCAGACCACATGTCCAGCATTCATCGATCTCAACGTGGTGCGCGTAGCTGTAGAACTTATGCACCATTGGTTTGCCGCATTTCGGGCAGTTGCGCGGTTGAGCCGTGGCGATGCGGAGCTCGCATTTGTAACCGTGCTCTTTCGACTGTTTCCTGATGACGTCGGCCAGGTGCTGAACCCTTTTTGAGAAACCTTTTTCCTTGCGCGTGATTATGCGGGGGATCTTGTCGCGCTCGACCAGAATGCCCCGGCAGAACGCGCATTCTGACACGTACATCCCTTCGTATGGCAGTACGATCAGCCATTGCCGGCACAGCGGGCACAGCCGCCTGATCTTCCACATCGGTTCTTTTCTGACTTCAAAGAAAAAAGTGAGTGCCGGGACCTCCACGGCGGCGATTACCTCGGTGCTGCCGTCCACGCGTAGCCTGGTCTCAGGGATGAGCCAATCCAAGCCCATAAGCTGGAGCATTGAGAACGGCCCGTACCATTCGTCATTTTTCTCGGCATAGAATACGGGACCGGTCTCTGGTATGTCGGCCTCGGTCTTGACCGTGATCTTTTTCTGGATCTGTTCGGTCAGCTGACTTATCTCGCCATGGCCCAGGTCAAGCAGGACTTGGAGCCGCTTGGTGAAAGGCGGGTGCGTGGAAAAAAGGGTCGGCCAGAAACCTTCGGATTCTTCCATAAGGTTGTGCTCAGGGCTCATGATGAAGATCGCGGACAGCCGGTCGCCGCTGTAACCGGCGCCGCGCCAGCGCAGGGCGATCTTGTACAGCGCGCTCGCCAGGCTCATCGGATCGCGGCTCAGCCTTGCTGCCGCGGCATCAGCCCGGTATTCCTTTTCCCTGGAAATGAACATGTTAAGCAGCGAACCAAAACACTCGAAAACGAACAGCGCCAGCAGAACGGGCATGGATGCCGCCACTGCGGAACTCGCCCGGCGCTGATTTTGCTCTCCGCGGTCAAAGGACGCTAATTGTGGAGCCCGTGCCAGCGCTTCTTCGTATACGTTAAACAGCGAGCAGACGATAGTCGTCAGGAGACAGTCGCCGGAGACGATGTGCGCCATTTCGTGCGCCACCACGGACTGCAGTTCTTCGCGCTTGAGCCGCGAGATCAAACCTTCGGTCACGCCGATGACCATACGGCCGCTCAGGTCGGCCAGGGCGAAAGCGTTCATCGCGCCGGTCGGGATGACATACCTTTCGACCTGCAGGCCGCCGGCGGCCGCTTGCAGTTCATCGACCACGTTTTCGAAGACGTGATGGTAATTATCGTGTTTGTCCGGATGCCTGACGCCAAGACAACCCAGGATCTTGTCGACCACGATCTTGTTGGAGTGATACCAGTGGAACCACGTGACAATTAGCGCGACCAGCATGACAATAACCGTATCCCAGTCGAACAGGCTGAACTTCATGGCCTGCCACGTGAGGAAGAGTCGGTTGGAGAGCACAAGTTTAACGATCAGCCAGGCGACCCAGATGAATATAAAATGGATTAAAAGCAAAAAGGAAAAAACGGCGTAGATCCGCCACGTTTTTTCCTTTTCAATGTCCCAGAATGTCTTGATCGTTTCAGCCATAAGTTTTAAGCCATTGGCTATTGGCTATCAACTATATGTTATCGGCCATTAGCCATAGATCGGCATTTGTTCGCGCAGTGCCTCGTATAACTTTTTACCTTTCTTTTGCAGGGCTTCATCCGCTTTTTGCAGATCCTTGATCAGGTCGGCGAACGTGGCCTTATGACCCGCGGTTTTTCCGCCATTAGCCTGGATGACCTTTACCAGCGCAGCCTTCATCTCCTCGCGCATGAGCTGCCACAGGTCCTTACCCTGGACGTGCGCGATCAGCCGGCCCATCGCCAGCGACATGGACAATACCGCGTTCATACCCAGATTCCCTTTTCTCTGCATCACCTCGATGACCTCATCGCGCGACGCGTTCTGGGTTATTTTGCCGCGTTTTATCGCCGTTTCCTTTTCCAAGTTCAAAAGCAGCCGGTCCACGGTTGTGATCGCCGTGAAATCCGAGACCTTTTTGCCGATGAACTCTTTGGCAATGATATTCAGCACGTTGTTAACCGCGTTCTGACAGCCCTTGCCTTCATAGCGCTGCACTGACTTCCACAGCGCGTTAAGCTCAGTGTCGTTCTTCGCGCTGACTGCGGCTTCGTTCGTGCCTTTCTTGAATTTGAAGGTCTTGTCGGCCTGGGCCGTGAACAGATCGGGGTACTTGTCAACGACCCCAGACCTTTCGATCGTGCTGTCGATCAGGTGGATCGCCTCGCCGGTGCCGGCAGACGTGCCCAGCGGCGTTGAACCGGTGAATTTAAAGATCTTGCGGTATTGCTCGCTGCCCGCGATGCCGGCGTATAGATCAACACCGACCGACGGGATACCCGCGTTCGTGGGTTCCTCGTACGCGATGACCTCGGTGATCACCAGATCCTGGATTATGCCCGCAATCTTAGTGACATCGCTTTTAGTAAAACCGCCCTTGGCAACCCGTTCCATCTCTTTCATTGTCTTTGTGACTGAACCGTATTTATACAGCCTTTCCGTGTTCGCGCCACCACCCGCTTTCAGGCCCAGCGAATTGACCGCCAGCGCGATCTGTGCTTCCATGTCGTCGTTAGGTGATTTGGAACGGTGCGAAACGACCAGATCAAGTCCCTTACCCAGTGCGACGAGCATGGCGATAAGGCACTCAGATAGGGTGCCGATCTGATTCGCCTTGATAAGCGCCGTGTTGATCAGCCCTTTAGATGCGCACTCCTCGATCGTGGAATCCTTGGTAGTCACCAGGTCATCGCCGATAATGAAGACCTTGTCGCCCAGTTCCTTCATGAGCAGACGCCAGCCCTCGTGATCGTCTTCTGCGAACGCGTCTTCGAGCGATACGATCGGTACCTCCTCGACCGCTTTTTTGAACAGCTCGACCAGCTGGTCACGGGACATCACGACCTTCTCCTCGCCCCGCCAGAAATAATACATTCCGACGCTGTCCGGCTGATTGAATTCTTCCCGGTAGGCGTTGCTCAATTCGCTTAACGCCGGATCGAACGCGATCGCGATGTCGTCGCCGGGTTTGTAGCCGATATCCCTGATCGCCTGCACGGCCATGCGCCACATCCGCTGTTCAGGGACCTGATCCTGAGGTTCTTTGGCGACAAAAGGGGCGAGACCGCCCTCCAGGCCGATACCCATGACCCGGGCGCCTTCGGATTTTTCCATGATCTCCTTCAAACGCGTCTGCAACGCGACCGTGATCATCTGCGCTTCCTCGTAATTTTTAGCGCACAGCGGCACGAACATCATTTCCTGCATGCTGATATTGCTTTCCGGATATTCCTTTTCCGTATGCCTGCCGCCCATGCCGCAGTTGCGATACTGCCAGGGCGCCCTGAGCATATCGCCGTCTGGCAGCGGTACTTCCTGGATCCTTTTGTTCATCATCATCTGTTTCACGCTCTTGACTTTGTTCATCCAGGTGTCCTTGCTGATCTCGACCGTTTCGGCTTTTTCCTTTGCCTTAGCTTCGCGTGCCCGGAATTCGCGGTACTTACCCGGATCAGCCAACAAAAAGTCCAGCAATCCTACCAGTCCGATACCCAGAGATAGACGTCCAAAGTATATCATGATCTCGATGTTCTGGATCAAGCCAATGATCAAAAGAACCGCGGCGATCGGCAGCATGACCAAAGACATGTTCCCGCTGCTCGCAGGACCAGCCGCAGCGACCGCGAGGTTGAATGGAGCGTCCGGATAATAGGTCAGACCTTCCCGTTTCACGCCCGCAAACGCGCCGTATGGAATAAGTAAGTACATTTTGATATACCACAGCAGTTTAGTGAAAAAGTCGGCTTTGATCTTTTTTTGCGCTTCAGGCAGAAGGTTTTCCTTCAGGGCGTTCAAGCGCACGGCCTGCAGGTAGTGACCCATTTCATGGATCGCGATGCCCGTGTGGAAACTTAAGAACCAGAATACCGCAGAAACGATCGTTTCCGTGCTCGTGAAAACAAAACCGAGCACGTCCCTGCCCGCGATCCCTTCCCTGATGCACAGGATCGATGAAATGAACGCAACATGGAATGAAACCAGGATGTGGTTCGCGATGACCCACCCAGAGTGTAAGTTTTGCTTTATCGTACTTATTAAGTTTTTCATAACAGTCCTTCCTTTCATTTTATTTCTTATATGCTCAAATCTTCAGTACATTAAATATGCGCCATTCAAAGGTTTAAACCTATATAATACCAACATGAATTATATCTGAAATTGCCGATTTGTCAACGATTTTTCGGGTAAAGGTAAAAAGAACCGAAGATTATTGTTGCTGAATTTTTTGTGATCCTGGTTTTTAGATACTCCAATGCCTTTTTTACAGTTCCGGCAATAATGATGTTTTTCTGATACTTTTTTGCACTTTTGAAGATCTCAACCGGTTCCATTGCCCGGGGATGGTCGGCTTTTACAAGCAGGACTTCTCGGGCTTTGGGGAAAATATGCTTGATCGCGTAATTTATATCCTTCTCCGTGCTGCAGCCGAAGATGAGAAAAAGACCGCGCTTTGGAGTAGGGTCTTTAGCCCCGTCTTTCATGAGCCTGAAGGCTCTACTCCAAAAAACCTCATTCAGATTTTGTTCCAGCGCCCGAAACGAATCTTCGTTATGAGCCACATCAAAAATCACCAGCGGCTTTTTCGAGATAACCTCAAAACGGCCCTGCAATTTAGTATTTGCGATCCCTGCTTTCACCGCCGGTATATTTATCTCTATGCCTTGATCCCTCAACCGGCTCACCACTGCCAGCGCGAGCGAGAGATTCTCGACCTGATGTCTACCTGCCATAGGCAGGTGCGCGTCGAACTCACCCCGCCTGCCTTTGATATGGACATCCATGCCGGTCATATCCATGCGCAGGACCTTTATCCTGTGGAGGTCATTGGCAAAAATGACCGCATGTTTTCGCTTTCTGGCAACCTTTCTTAAAACCTTTTCAACAACAGATCGCTGGTGGATGGTGATGACTGTGGGTTCAAGTATCCGCCTTGTCACCCCCCACCCTTCCCTCCCCCGCAGGTGGGGAGGGATTAAGGGAGGGGGGATTTTTTTAATGATCCCCGCCTTCTCGCGTGCGATCCGCTCCAATGTCTTGCCCAGCATGTTCATGTGATCATACCCGATCCTGGTAATTACCGGAATAACAGGACCGGTAACGACGTTCGTCGCGTCCAGACGTCCGCCAAGACCGACTTCCAGTACCGCGATATCGACCTTGTGCCGGGCGAAATGAATGAACGCCATGGTTGTGAGGACTTCAAAGAACGTCCGCGCGCCGATCCTGGTCTTATGGTCGATCAATGGTTTTATGATCTTTATATATCGATCAAGCTCTTTATTGGAAATTTCCTTATTATTTATCCTGATCCGCTCGTTGATCCTGCGCAGGTGCGGCGAGGTGTACAAACCGGTCTTGTAGCCATTGGCGATCAGACAGGAATTGACCATCGCCGCGGTCGATCCCTTGCCTTTTGTGCCGGCGATCAAGACAATATTCTTGAGTTTTTTCTGTGGTGAACCGAGTTTTCTTAAAAATTTTGTATATGCATCGAGGTCATAATGATAGCCGGGGACTTTTTCGTAGTTGATTAATGAACCGAGAAAAGAAACAACGTTCATTTTTCCGAATTACACGAATGACAGCTAATATTCCGAATTCGATTCATTCGGTATCATTCGCATTATTCGTTTTGTTTTCATTCGCTGCCATTCGTCCCATTCGTAATAACTATTCGCCCAAGCTTTTCATTTTTAACGCGATGTCGATCGCCGGCGCCGAGTGTGTGAGCGCGCCGATCGAAATATAATCAGCCCCGCAGTCGGCATACTCTTCGATATTGTCCAGGTTGACGCCGCCGCTGATCTCGGTCTCGAGTTTGTCCGAAGACAACTTGACCATTGTCACTGCTTGTTGGGCAAGTTCGATCCGCATATTATCCAGCATCAGGCGGTTGACCGGCAGGCGCATCGCTTCCTTGACCTCATCCATGGTCCTTACTTCCACTTCGATGTATGCTCTCTTTTTTTTCTGCCTGACCGCCTGAACCGCCTTGGTAATACTCCCCGCGATCTGGATATGGTTATCCTTGATCAGGACCATGTCGTAAAGCCCGAACCGGTGATTAAATCCGCCGCCCGTGCGCACCGCGTATTTTTCCATCAACCTCAGTCCCGGCGTCGTTTTTCTCGTGTCCAGGATCTTGGTCCGGCCCGCAGCAGCATCAACGAACTTTCTGGTTAGGGTCGCGATCCCGCTTAATTGCTGCATGAAATTCAGCGCCGTTCTCTCGGCCTTGAGGCATGACGCAGCCGACCCGATGACCGTGGCGATGGTCTGTCCCGGACTCAGCCGGTCGCCGTCTTTCATTTTGGGTTCGAACTTCACCTGGTCATCGACTTTGGCAAAGACCATGCGTGCGATCTCCACCCCGCACAGCACACCTTCTTCTTTTGGGAAGATCACGCCGAGCGTTCTTTTGTCGCTGCTGACGATCGCGTTGGTGGTGATATCGCCCCGGCCGATATCCTCCTTAAGCGCCCTGACGACGATCTTCAGGAATTCTCTGTTATACCATTCTTCCGTAACGATAGTGGTAATGGTTCCCCCTTTGCCTGTCGGCCTACGGCCTGCGCCCGCGATCCCGGGTGCGTACGCCTGGATCGCTGCTGGCTTTTGTTCCCTGCTTTTCCAGTTTGCGCCTTATCAGTTTTATCTGATCGCGCAGCTTGGCCGCCTGCTCAAACTCCATGAGCGATACCGCATCGGCCATTTCCCGGTACAGATTTTCGATCTCCTCGATGCCACTATCACTCGCTGGTTCTTTCTCCACGGCGCGATCCGCCACCGAAGTCGCCTTCAATATCTCCTCGGGCGATTTCACGATGCTTTTCGGAATTATATGGTATTTTTCATTATATTCAAGCTGACGCTTGCGCCGACGCTCCATCTCCTCGATCGCCCGTTTCATGGAATCGGTCATCGTGTCCGCATACATGATCACTTCGCTCCGGACATTGCGGGCGGCCCGGCCCGCGGTCTGGATTAACGAACGCTCGCTGCGCAGAAAACCTTCACGGTCGGCGTCCAGGATAGCCACCAGCGCGACTTCGGGCAGGTCCAGACCCTCGCGCAGCAGGTTTATCCCCACGAGCACGTCGAACTCGCCAAGCCGTAGTCCCCGCAAGATCTCCACGCGCTGGATCGCGTCGATCTCGGAGTGCATGTACCTTACTCTTATGCCGAGCTCGTTCAGGTATTGCGCCAGATCTTCGGCCATGCGTTTAGTCAGCGTCGTCACCAGCACGCGCTCATGCACGCTAACCCTCTTTTGAATCTCGTTTATCAGATCGTCGACCTGATTGTTCGCCGGTTTGATCGTCACCATGGGGTCAATGATGCCGGTGGGCCGCACGATCTGTTCGATGATCCGTTTGCCCGACCGCTCGATCTCCCACTGCGCCGGTGTCGCCGAAATACAGACGGCCTGGTTGACCAGCGATTCAAATTCGTCAAACTTCAAGGGCCGGTTCTCCAGTGCCGACGGCAACCGGAAACCGTATTCGACCAACGTCGTCTTCCGCGAATGGTCGCCCGCGTACATGCCCTCGATCTGCGGAATCGTGACATGGGATTCGTCGATGACCAGGAGAAAATCCTTAGGGTAGTAATCGATCAAACAAAACGGCCTTTCGCCCGGGTTGCGGCCGGACAGATGCATGGAATAATTTTCAATGCCCGGGCAGTAACCCAGTTCCGTGAGCATTTCGATATCAAAACGGGTCCGCTGGATGAGTCGCTGGGCTTCCAGGAACTTACCCTGTGTTTCCAGGGCCTTGACGCGGTCTTCGAGTTCCTGTTCGATCCTGCCCACCGCCTCCTCGATCCGGGGCTGGGTCGTGATGAAATGTTTTGCCGGGAAGATCACTGTCTGTTCCAGTTCCTTCTTTATATAGCCGGTAAGGGGGTCGAAGACCTGGATCTTTTCCACCACTTCACGGTCACCGGACAACACGATCCTGACGCCGTCCCTTTCATCGGCCGGATGCACGTCGATGATCTCACCACGCACCCGGAACGTGCCGGGCAGGAACTGAATGTCATTGCGCGAATACTGGATCGAAACCAGGCCGCTCATGATCGATTCGCGGCTTTTCTCTTTATGCTTTACGATTTCCACCACGAGTTCGCGCACCTCGTCCGGTGAGCCGATGTTGAAAATACACGACACCGACGCCACGATGACCACGTCTTCCCGCGTGAGCAGGGCCGATGTCGCCTTCAGCCGAAGCCGGCTTATCTCCTCGTTGATCGATGCGTCCTTCTCAATGTACAGGTCGCTTGCCGGCACATAAGCCTCGGGTTGGTAATAATCATAATAGGATATGAAATACTCTACGCTGTTTTCCGGGAAGAAAGACTTGAATTCGCTGTACAGCTGGGCCGCCAATGCCTTGTTGTGCGAAATGACGAGGGTCGGCTTCTGGATCTTTTCTATGACATTGGCGATCGTGAACGTTTTGCCCGAACCGGTCACACCCAGAAGTGTCTGGTATTTACAGCCGTCGCTTATGCCTTGTGCCAGTTGTTCGATCGCTTCCGGCTGGTCGCCGGCCGGCTTAAAGTCCGCGTGTAATTTAAGGCTCACGCCGGAAAACGCGGTATGATTTTGGAGCGATGGATACTTTAAGCTGCTGCTGGAAAACGGTTATTTTTTCACCGCTCAGCAGATCGGCATACGTGCCATCCCAGGCCGGCAGCATGACAAAAGCCGGAGCCTCCCCGGAATTGAGGACCGTGATCAGACCCCCGCGATCGTACGCGTAGACCTGCGTGATATCATTCGCCAGGAGCGTGTAGAAATACTTGCTCGCGATCTGTCCATTGGCTTTCCGGATCCCGATGAGCCGCTTGATCTCGGAGAGCAGGTTCAGGTCCTGCCCTGCTGGGTTGGAAACAAAACTCCCCAGGTTCAGGGATTCGGCTTCGGTCATGCCGATCTCGTCGCCGTAAGTGATGACCGGCGATCCGCAGAACGTCATTATGAACGCGTACAGGTTCTTGATGTCGCCTGCGTCGACAAATTCCCTGATCCGGTAGTCGAACGTGCTGGCGGCCATGAGGTTGAACGCGTTCGCCTGCGAAGGCGTCCAGAAAAGGATCTTGTGCAGCGCTTGGTCGAACTGCGACACGGGGATCGTCTTGCGGCCGAAATAATTGAGGATCAGTTCGGTCATTGCGGGCTTGAGGCTTCCGTCAAGTCCGTCTCCCGTGAGCGGCCTGGAATCGGTACCGACAAGAAGCAAACTGGGATATTTCGCCTTGATGAACGCGCGGAGATCCTTTAAAAAATCGACATTGATTGCGGGATCCTCGCCGATATAAAACCCGTCGATACCGAACTGGCGCCAGTATTCGATGTAACCCATCAGGTAACTTCTCACCTGCGGATCCTTCAGGTTTAATTTTGGAAAATGCGGGTCCCCGCGCCAGCATTCAAAGTACGTACTGGACAGTTTTACCGGCCTGGTCTTGACCTGGTACCAGTTCAGGTATTTGGAACTATCCTGCGCGTGGAGGATGTCCGTAAATGCCGGGAAATCGCTACCCGTGTGCGTAGCGATGAACATCAGGACGACTTTTTTATTGCGCCGGTGCGTTTCAACAATAAGGGAGCGAAGTGCGGCCGTGTCGCCGAACACGGGATCGACCGAGCCGAAATCGAAAAAATTGAACTTGTGATTGGAATTCGCGGTCCCGACCGGTGACAGCAGCAAAATGTCTATATTCAGCGAATCAAGATAATCGAGCTGGTCCTTGACCCCTGAAAGATCGCCGCCATAAGATGCCCAGTCCTGCGGTTTGCTTCCCCACGACCTCATACCCGGCGGCTCACTGACCAGATCACCGTTCCTGAAACCGTCTATAAAGATCAGGTAGTATACCTTGCTTGCGGCCCAGGCCGGCGGTGCGAACATCGTTACTTGCGGCCGGAAAGCACCAACCGGCGGGAAAACGAGCGAATCAGCCCCGGCCTTGACCACAAAATAATAAACGAGAGTAGTATCGAATGCCCCGATATCAGCGGTGAAATAATCAAAGTAATCATCCTGGTAAGCTATATCCATCCGCGCCGCCAACGAATCCCGCATTAAAAAAGCTTGCTTCACGGTGTTTTTCCTGGCTTTCAGACGGATCTCGCCGGCCACCGGGTTCACATAGAAAAGTTCGCGGTTATTGTGCGCAACGTCATCGACGGCAAGCGCCATACCGAGCGCGCATAAACTTAACAGCAACACAACAGATCTTTTTACATGTCCCATAATTAATAGTGTATCTAATTTCCCAAACTTGTCAACAAGAAAAAGCATACCACGATAAAGACTTAAGTGCAAATTCATCCACTTGACGCGCATCGAAATTTAACTATCATTTCATATATGCTCGTGAATAATGAAGAAAAGAAATTACTGCTGAAGAAGAAAATTGGTGTTCTATGCGGCGGGTGGTCATCCGAACGCAAGATCTCGCTGGGCACCGGTGCCTGCGTTGTCGCTTCACTCGCAAAGCAGGGATTCAACATGAAAGAGATCGATGTCGACAAGAACCTGATAAAAAAACTAAAGGATATCGACATCGCCTTCATTGCCCTCCACGGAAAATTCGGCGAGGACGGCACGGTCCAGGGGATCCTGGAATTCTTAGGTATTCCCTACACCGGCTCCGGCGTGATCGGCTCGGCCGTCGGGATGGACAAGATCGTCTCCAAGACGGTATTCACCGGCGCCTCTATCCCAACCCCGGAATATTACCATGAAAAAGACGCGAACCTCGACGAGATGGTGGAAAAACTCGGTTATCCGGTCGTCATTAAACCCTGCGCCGAAGGTTCCAGCGTCGGCGTGATCATCGCCCGGACGAAAAAACAATTGACGAACCACTACGCCAGGCTTTCAGCACAATTCCCGGATCTTTTCTTTGAAAAATTCATCAAAGGGATGATGGCAACCTGCGGGATCCTTAACGATGTTCCCCTTCCGATCCTGGAGATCGCGCCCAAAGAGCGGGCGTTCTATGATTACAAATCAAAATACACGAAGGGCATGACCGAATACATCGTGCCGGCGCGGATACCGGAAGAGCAGTACAAAAAGACCCAGGCTTACGCCCTTGCCGCTCACCAAGCGATCGGTGCGTGTGGTTTTTCCAGGGTCGACTTCATGCTCGACCAGTCACAAAATCCGTATGTTCTGGAAGTCAACACGATCCCTGGACTGCTTCCTGAATCCAACCTTCCGCTGGAAGCGCGGGCGATCGGTCTGACCTATGATGAACTTATCTTCGAGATCCTAAAAACCGCTTTGCCGCGTATCCAAAAATAGCTTTACTTAATCCCCATAACCACGAATCCACATTTATCCACGAGTTTTATCCACTTTTTATGGCAGGGCGGATTTCGTCCTACGCTATAGACAAAAGAATCGACCAGGGTGGCGCCGTTTCGGCGTTTAACAAGATTCTCGCCATTATTATAATGTAAGCGTCATGGAAATTCTGTTGGAAACTTCTTCTTCAGTATCTGCTTGACAATCTTTGGCATGTCGACCTTCACGGTTCCGTCCTCATTGACCTGAACCTGCCAATTTAACACCCTGCGTTTGCCATCGATTATGCCGATTGTCGTTGTTTTCACCAGATAATGATTATTCATTCTACATACCCAGGTTCGCCATTTCTCAGAGGTTAATTGCTTTTTTAAACCTTTATTATAACATTCAGTCATCGGCTTGAAAAAATCTGGTTCCAATGATCCAATCTCACTTCTGGAATTTGCAACTTCATTATAATTTTTGTTGACCTCCTCAGCAAATAATTGTGGTTCCCAAGATAGATATGGCATAACTAAACGCACAAACAACTTTGCTACGTTAATAGCTACCTCATAGTTGTTTACGTGGATCGCTTCCGATGCGATCATTCTGTTGAAATTACTTTCAAAATCGTCATTTACAATTATCATATTGAGACAAGTATCAATTATGCACACAATACCTGTTCTAGGTGGACGAGAATAATAATGAGGAAGCAATAATAATAATAGATTATTATGCATAAAAGGGGCTTCAATTGTACTCTGAAATCTATAAGTGGCATTGGTTTTAGTCGATATAGTTGAACACGCCTTCATCACTATCGAGTCGAAGACAACTGCAGTGTTCGCAAATTGCGGGTAAGTCATACTGTCGTCATGTGAAATAACATTATTCAATCCAGTTACCATACACAGAGAAAAACAACTACAAACAGAAATGTTTTTTAAGGCCAGTATCATGGTTATTCACGAATACAGCTCACTAAAGTTTTCTTTTCCAATATATATTTTCATAATTCGTTCCTCCATAGACATATGTCTTAAAATAGTTCGAGAACAGGTAACCCCATGGATCAGAATAATTTTGAAAATAATTGCCATAAAGTTGTGCGCCATGGTACCTGCCAAATCCTTCTACGCTTGGATACCAATCCCAATACCCACCTCCAAAAAGTTCATGTTCAGATGCAAGCGCGTGTGCAGCCTCCTCTACCAATATTGCCGCAACACCTAAACCTAAATAATCGATGCCAGCAGTACCGATGTTGATTATCCTCGTATCGAAATCGTAATCGCCGAGTTTCGACCCACCGATTTCCAGAAGTCCTTTGCCAATTTTTTCACGAATCTCGTTGATGATTTGTGCGCCCATTTCTGTCTTACCCCATGCTGTGTTACTCAGATAATTCACTGCCATATTCAGTTTTTCCGCACGAGTATACCTCCACCAGCCTCTTTCAAACAAGCCCGGATCCAATTCTTCAGCCGATCCTAAAAACCAGGTTGGTGAATACCACCATGATGGCGCGCCGTAATGTCCGCGCAAACCTGCTTTCCACGCTGCCATGATTTCCATCTTCCATTCCATCTCTTCCGCCCTTTTTGTCGTACCAGTCGGATCCGTATACCTCAGTGGATTGTCAATACAATATGCATACGGCGACGAGGCCGGGCTGTCCTGGGGATCAAGCTGGGTAAACCTACCGGTCTGCGGATCATAGTACCGCTGGCAGAAATAATTCAAACCCGTTTCCGAATCTAATTCCTTGCCTGTAAATCCATGCACATTGCCCGATCCGGTAAGCATCTCGCCAAACGGATAATACGCCCCGGTCCAGGCGACCGAGCCCGATTCATTGGTGGTTTTCCTAGGGCTACCCAGGGCATCGCAATGATACCAGTTCGTATCCGCGCCCACGATCCGGGCGATATCAGATCTATGAGATTGTTTGGAGTCTCGTGCTGCGGACTTAGATTTCGTGCTCAAATATCCTCCGGTAAAATAATACTAATGGAATTTTCTAGTTTGTCAATATTAGAGAAAATTCAACAAATTATAGCAGGGCGGATTTAGTGAATTTTGAGATAGCGCTAGGTGTCATTTTCAAAATCGTCGCTGTTTCATAAGTGTTAAGACCATATTTTCCCATCAGTTGAACTGCCGCTTGACGACGCAACATCTTTTCCACCCTACCCTTCGGCGTAACGATCTGTGTCTGATCAACTTCAAATTCCTGTGCAATTATCTCTAATAACGGCCTGCCGTCGCGAATTTTCAGCCGACGATGATCCCAATCCACTGGTCCTTCATCTGCTCCCATAACAAATTCCTGATACCGCTGAATTTTATCTAGTCCTGGGCTGAACATCTCTAAGACAATATCACATTTGACAAATCCGCGCGGCTCCGCGCCCACATATCGCCGGTAACTGGTCCATGGATACCCTGCCGGATCCGCTGCCAGTCCCGCATCCAGTGCCTGCCGGTGGATATAGCGCGATAACCACACACCGTATAGCGAATTCGCGACGATCTTGTTGTTATAACGCTCGCCGAAAACGTGGCCCGTGCGACTGCAGTCGCGGTTGTAATACTGGGCGTACCCGCCATGGAGAGCCATCATGAAATCGGCGATCTTGTTCGCCTGGTCATAAGCGAACAGATGGACATGCCACTTCATAAGTGCGTATGCGACAATGTCCACTTTGTACACAGACGTCATTTTTTCCAGGAGAGATAGGTAAAACTGATAATGTGATCCGTTTTTGAAAACAGGATGATGGTCATTGCCCCAGGCATAGACATGATGATAGAGTTCTTCACCCCGTTTACGAATGTTCCACCCCATAGACAACCCCCTTATGGGAGAGATTATATTTAGTTATCAGGTAAAATCAACAAAATTCAACATGATTTTGAAAAATACTACAATAATAAAATAATCGCTGAAATTACGGTGGTTTTATGGGCAATAATTCAACATTTTATGGTTTTTGTTTAATCCCGCATGATGCATAGCGGGGGCAGGGCGGAATTTGGGGAATTTGGGAATTTGTGCTAATGCACGTAATTTTTTAATCTATCCCAATTCTTTCCCGAACGCGAAGATGCTGAAGATCCCGCCGGTATGCACGAAAATTGCCTTTTTACACCGGTTTTTCTTCAGGTGCTGCCGCATGCCGTAGAAAGCCTTCCCGGTGTAAACCGGTTCAAGGATGATCCCGGTCTTCGCTAATTCTTTGATTACCTTGATCTCCTCGGAATACGGGATCCCGTAACCCTTTCCGACAAAACCGCCCACAAGCTGGATGTCGCTGCGTCTAACCCTGGCATTGAGCCCGAAGCGATCATCCGCCAGCTTACAGATCGTCAGGATCTTGTCCTCGAAAAAGCGCACCGTGTCGCAGATGATCACGCCATACAGGGCGACGCGCAAACCCAGGAGCTTCTTCCCCAGCAGGAGCCCGGCATAAGTCCCGCCTGAACCGACTGCGCAGTATACGGCATCAATGTTGTTCGCTTTTATAAATCCGGCCATTTCTTTCATGCAATTTATATAGCCCAGCGACCCGGTCTCGTTTGAGCCGCCTTCGGGTATGACGTAGCATTTACTGCCTCTTTTCCGCATGCGCCGCGCGTACGCCGCCATGAGGTCGAGCCGCCTTTCATACTGCGCGGGCGTGATATAGGTGATCGTCGCGCCCAGCAGTTTATCCAGCAGGAGATTACCGGTCATTTCTTCATGATCTTTTTTCCGGAGGAACAGATGACACTTCAGCCCGTTGCTGCGCGCGAAAGCAGCCGTGGTCCGGCAGTGATTGGACTGGACCGGTCCGCAGGTAACAAGCGTATCGCATCTCAGGCGGCGCGCATCGGCCGCCAGATATTCAAGTTTCCTGGTCTTGTTGCCGGACACGAGCACGCCATTAAGATCATCCCGTTTTATGAACAGACGGGTCGAACCGGTGAACCCGCTGTGTTCTTCGATCGGCGTGCTACCCATCAGTCTTATTGGCTTTAAATTCATTTTCCTTTTCATTACGGCGTCTCCTTTTTGGAAAAAAGTTCGCGGGCGGCCTTTCTGCCTTCTTCCTTCGTTGTGATCTTCCCTTCAAGCTGCAGGTCCAGCAATTCCTGCAGAATGACTTTGAAAATAGGTCCGGGTTCATACCCCAAGTCGATCAGGTCGTACCCGTCAACCAACCGCTCGACCTTCGGCTTGGCGTCATCCGCCCTTTTGAGATCGACCATGCGTCGGAAAGTATCCTCGAGGTGTTTGGTCCTGCCCCCGGTCGCGTAACCATCGGCCCATGCGATCATCATGGAACCGAAATAATCGTCGCCAAGATTACGAAAGAACCGGCGGATCGCACGGTCGGTCAGTTCCGCCGAAGTCGCCAGTAGATGGGGCCTCATGTGTTCCTTGACCAGTTTGCGGAGGACCGTGACATCGGCGCGCGAAAGCTTGAGCCGCTTGTATCCCAGGACCTCCACGGTCCTTGCGCCCTTTGTGTCATGCCCGTAAAAATGAACTTCGCCCTTCTTGAGTAAAAAAGTCTCCGGTTTCGCGACATCGTGCAGTAATCCGGCCAGTTTAACCAGCGGCCTCTTTCGTTCATTCGCGAAATAAGCATCGAATTCCGGCTTTAGTTCAGTACGGAAAAATCCCTCGCTCGTCAGCCGTTCCACTGCATAATAGGTCTGCATGGAATGCCCCCAGAGCTCGGGATCGCCGATGATCTTGTCCGCTTCCGGGAAGATCTGCTTAAAGATGCCGAGTTCGTCGAGGTTTTTAAGGGCGCCGTACGAGAACGGCGCCGACATTATCCGCATCAGTTCATAACCGATCCGCTCGGCCGCGGTTTTTTTCAGGGAAACATCCTGGGCGAGCCGTAAAAAGTTACGGTCCAGCGTGAGATCGAGCTCCAGGGCGAACCTGAACCCCCGCAGCACACGCAGCGGATCGCTGGACAGCGATATGTCCGACACGGTCCTGAGGATCCTTTTTTTCAGGTCCTTCATGCCGCCGAACGGGTCCAGAAATTCAAGCGTTTCCAGGTCCAGAGCCATGGCGTTGACCGTGAAATCACGGCGCTCGAGATCGGTCTGGATATCGTTGCGGCCGATCCCGATGAAATCATAGATCAGCTCGTCCTTGACCACGCGCGCTTCGTCGTCGTTCTTGCTCAGCAGCACGTAGGAGCCGCCGGTCTTTTTCGCGACCGCTCGCGCGAACGTAACCCCGGAACCCGACACCGCGAAATCATAGTCTCTGGGCATGACGCCGAGCGCCGCGTCCCTGAGCGTGCCGCCCACCAGGAACAGCTTGCGTTTACCAACCAACCGCCGGATCATCGCGACATGCTCATTGTCCGCCAGCGCGCTCATCATGATCTCCATGCCGTATTGTATCTATTACGGCGCTCGCTGTCAACGGCAGCCGGATCATCCCGTTGACTTTGGATGATTTTTTATTATTATATCCTAGTGAAGACGATCGCGATCTGCAATCAGAAAGGCGGCGTGGGAAAGACCGCGACCGCGGTGAACGTGGCCGCCGGCCTGGCCCTGGCCGAAAAAAACACTCTGCTGATCGACATGGATCCTCAGGCGAACTCCACCAGCGGGCTCGGCATCGACTACCACGGATTGGAATCGTCGATCTACGACTGCCTGTTCGAGCCGGAGTCCATCAGGGAGGCCACGGTCAAGACAAAATGGCCGTACCTTTCGGTCCTGCCATCGACGCCGGACCTGGTTGGCGCCGAGATCGAACTTGTGGACAAGGAAAAAAGAGAACAAAAGCTCAAGGACGCGTTGATCCTGGTGACTTCGGAGTACGCGTTCGGCGTGATCGACTGCCCGCCGTCGCTCGGTCTTCTGACCTTGAACAGCCTGGTCGCATGCGCCAGTGTCATCATTCCGATCCAGTGCGAATATTACGCGTTGGAGGGATTGGAGAAACTTTTACGAACCCTGAAAGCGGTGAAAGAAGGGCTCAACACGCGGCTGACGATCGAAGGAATACTACTCACCATGTATGATGCCCGGCTTAACCTGTCCAAGGATGTCGCCGAAGATATAAGGAAAAATTTCCCGGATACCGTGTTCGACAGTATCATCCCCAGGTCGGTCCGGATCGCGGAGTCCCCGTCTTACGGCACTTCCGTGCTTCACTATAATATTTCTTCATCAGGCGCTCAGGCGTACCTGAACTTGACCAAGGAGCTGCTGAACCATGCGTAAGAAAGCGCTCGGTCGCGGCATTGAAGCCCTGATCTCGCAGACGGAAAAGGACGTGCTGAAGGAAGGATTCAAGCTAATACGCCTGCGCGATATCAAACCAAACCCCTATCAGCCGCGCGCCAAGATCGAAGAGGCCGATGTCGAGGACCTGATCGCTTCGATCAAGGAAAAAGGCGTGCTGGAACCCGTGATCGTTAAAAAACAGCAGGACTATTTTATCCTCGCCGCCGGCGAACGCCGGTTCAGGGCCGCACAGTACGCGGGTCTTTCCGAGATACCTGCGGTCATTAAGGACCTGACCGATCAGGAATTGCTCGAGATCGGGCTGATCGAAAATCTCCACCGCCAGGACCTAAACCCCCTTGAGGAAGCGACCGCCTATGATCAGTTGCACAGGAAATTCGGCTTGACCCACGAGGAGATCGCCAGGATCACGAGCCGGAACCGGTCCACGATAACTAACACGCTCCGGATCCTATCACTGCCGGAAAAGGTAAAGGACTACTTGCGCAAGGGACTGTTGAACGAAGGACATGCCCGTGCGCTGTTGTCGCTGGATAACGAATTGAAGGTCGTGCAGGCCGCTGAGCGCATCGTCAGGGACGGACTTTCGGTCCGTGCGGCCGAAAGAGTTATCCAGAAAATATTTAAAAAACCCCTGATCCGACCGAGCCGGGAGAAAGAACCGAACCTGCTGATCCTTGAGGATGAACTGTCAAAGATCCTGCATACCAAGGTAACCATCACATGGAAGAGGAACCACGGCAGCATAACGATAGAATGCCTCAGCCTTGAAGATTTCAACCGCGTGTATGACATCTTAAAACGCGGCAAAAGAATATAAGCGGTCATTGATGGAAAAACAGCAAAGGAGAGTCTGTGTATAAAGGATCGTACGTGGCTATCGCAACACCGTTTAAGAATAACCGCGTTGACCAGACCGGTCTGCGCCGCAATATCGCGTTCCTTAGAGAAAACGGTTCCGCCGGCATTGTTGCCTGCGCGACCACGGGTGAAGGTCCATGCTTGAGCAAATCCGAGTACGAGTTGATCATCAGGACCTGCGTCGAGGAAGTCAAGGGCAAGATCCCGGTCATTGCCGGCGCCGGGACGAACTCGACCGCGAAAACGATCGCCATGGTGCACCACGCCCAGAATTGCAGCGCCGACGGTTTGCTGATCGTAACGCCTTATTACAACCGTCCCACGCAGGAAGGCCTTTATCAACATTACAAGACGATCAACGCCGATACTGACCTGCCCATCATGATCTACAACGTGCCTTCAAGGACCGGCACGAATATCCTGCCCTTAACCGTTGCCCGCCTGGTCCGCGACTGCAAGCGCATCAGGTCGATAAAGGAAGCGAGTGGTAACCTGGAACAGGTATCCGAGCTCCTCCGGCTCGGGGGCAAACGCCTGGACGTTCTATCCGGCGATGATTCGCTCACCCTGCCGATGTTGATGATCGGCGCTTTGGGCGTCGTGTCTGTCGTCGCCAACATCCTGCCCCGCGCCGTAGCCGATATGTGCCGGTCGTTTTTCAGCGGAAAGATAAGGGGCGCCCAAAGGATCCACCTGAGGTTATTCCCGGTCGTCAAGGCGCTTTTCCTTGAAACCAACCCGATACCTCTGAAAAAAGCCATGCATCTTATGGGGATGCCTTCGGGTAAACTGCGCCTGCCACTGGTCGAAATGAGCTCTGCCAACACCGTGCTGTTAAGATCGGCGCTCAAGGGGTACGGGGTGAAGATATGATAAAGATCTTGCTCTGCGGGGCCGCCGGCAAGATGGGTCGTGAAATTATCGCTGCTGCCGCCGGCACCAGGGATATTTCCATCGTTGCCGGTGTCGAAGTAAACAAACACGCGCTTATCAACAGGCCACTGACCGGGATCCCGACCACGGATTCGGTCACCAAATTCATTAAGCAATGCGACTGCATTGTTGATTTCACGACGCGCAAAGCGTCTCTTGATAACATTAAGGCGGCGGTCACGCTTCGTAAACCAATGGTCGTCGGCACTACCGGTTTTTCCGACCGCGAGCTCGCCAGGATCCGGCAAATGTCAAAAAGGATCCCGATCCTGCTGGCGCCCAACATGTCCATCGGCGTCAATCACCTGTATCGCCTCGTTGAGCAATCGGTCCGCAGCCTTGATGATTTCGACATTGAGATCGTCGAAACTCACCACCGTGCGAAAAAAGACGCTCCCTCAGGCACGGCCAGGACGATCGCAGGCATCGTCCAGAAAAACCGACCGGGTGCGCGACTGATCTATGGCCGATCGGGCCTGACCAGCGGTCGTCCCAGCCGGGAAGTATGCATTAACGCAGTCAGGGGCGGTGATATCATCGGCGAGCACCGCGTTCTGTTCCTCGGCAGCGGCGAGTTCATTGAACTGCGGCATTTTGCTACTGCCCGGGCATGTTTTGCCCATGGCGCCCTGGCCGCGGTCCGTTTTACAATCAAAAAAAAACGCGGTCTATTTTCAATGGCTGACGTCCTGAAAAACAGCACGATCTAAAACGTCTGAGAGCGGAGCTCTCTAGACTATTGACAATAAGAAAAAACGGCACTATAATATGTATATTTTAGTTTAGGAGGTTTACGCATAAGTTATACTTAAGTCTCTTGTAAAGGCGCATGGCTATGTTCGATAACATTTGAAATATTTGAAAAAAAAGGAGCCGATAACCTATGAATAAAATAGTCGTTGTGTTGCTCGTGCTGGGCAGCTTAGCGATCAGCCAGCACATGATAGTCCGGGTCTACACGTCATCTCAGCAGGATCTCAAATTGCTATCGGAAAAAACACTTGATATCGCAGCGGCGCGGGCCGGCGAGTGGTATGACATAGTTGCCGACCGGGCGCTGATGGACCGGATCATCAACTCGGGGTTAACGTACGAGGTGCGTGTTCTTGACATTGACTACGCCAAAGAAAATGTCAGGGCGCAATACCATTCGTATGCCGAGGTAACCACGCTGCTAAGGAACATGGCGGGCAGCTACCCTTCAATATGCAAACTGGATTCTCTCCCCTTGAGGACCTATGAGGGCAGGTGGCTCTACGGCGTCAAGATATCCGACGAACCAAGCATTGAAGACCCGAACGAACCGGGATTACTGATTGATGCGCTGCACCATTCACGGGAATGGGCGACGATCGAACTCGTGCTTTTCTTCGCCGATTCTATGCTTAAATCCTACGGGGTCGTGCCCCAGATCACCAATATCATCAACAGCACTGAGATTTATTGTTTCCCGATCATAAATGCCGATGGGTATGTCTATGATTATCCGGCGGGAAACTGGTGGCGCAGGAACCGCGAGCCTTTTGGCGGCGGCATAGGAAATGATCCTAATCGCAACTATCCGGCAAGTGCGGGCATACTCAGCGGCGATTGGGGTGCGGTTGATGGCGGTAAAGCCACGCACTACCCCGACGATGACCTTTTCTGCGGCCCCTGGCCCAATTCCGGCGATGAAACCCGGGCGTTAGTCCAATACGCGAAGTCCCATGTCATCAACGCATACATGAGTTATCACAGTTACAGTGAGTACCTTATGTGGGGATGGGGCTTCACGACCGGCGACATCCCGGATGCGACCCTGTGCACGCAAAAAGGTAATTATATGGCTAGCCTTATTACGCGTTTGGGCGGCGGCACGTATTTACCGGGACAGATCCCGGAGATCCTTTATTCGGTCAGCGGCAGCAGCATTGACTGGTTTTACAGCTGGAACCACTATGTGAA